>DAIDLI010000127.1 GCA_027449545.1 Acidobacteriaceae bacterium
TGCGGCCGGAGTCGCTGGCGGTCAAGATCGGTGGGTTGTCCATCGCCGATTTCACTGCCCTGCCCCTCAATCGGGCGCTCTCGGCGGCCATCAATCTGCAGTTCAATGCACGCGAGGCGCTGATCGCCGAGCGCATCCGCCGCGAAATCGTCGAGCGCCTCGAATTCCTCTGCGCCGTCGGCCTCAACTACCTCTCGCTCGACCGCAATGCCGCCACGCTCTCCGGCGGCGAGGGCCAGCGCATCCGCCTGGCCACGCAGATCGGGTCGCGGTTGCGGGGCGTGCTGTACGTTCTGGACGAGCCCTCCATCGGCCTGCACCAGCGCGACAACACCCGGCTCATCGAAGCTCTGGAGCGGCTGCGCGATCTCGGCAACACGGTGCTGGTCGTGGAGCACGACGAAGACACGATTCGCCACGCCGACTATGTTCTCGATCTGGGACCGGGCGCCGGACGCCTGGGCGGCCTGGTGGTAGCCGAAGGCACACCGGAGCAGATCATGGCCAGCTCCGCCTCGCTCACCGGGCGTTACCTGAGCGGCGAAGCCACCATGGTGCAGCGCGAGAAGCCCCGCCCGCTCACCGGCAAATGGCTTACGGTGACCGGCGCGCGCGAGCACAACCTCCAGGACCTGACCATCCGGATTCCGCTGGGGGTGATGACCGTGGTGACCGGCGTCAGCGGCAGCGGCAAGAGCACGTTGATCAACGACATTCTCTACCGGTCGCTGGCGAAGGAGATCTACGGCTCGCGCGAAGAGCCCGGGGCGCACGACGAGGTTATGGGCATCGACCAGCTCGACAAGGTGGTGCGCATCGATCAGTCGCCGATCGGCCGCACGCCGCGCTCCAATCCAGCAACTTATACCGGGGTCTTCTCACCGATCCGCGATCTGTTCGCAATGCTGCCCGAATCACGCGAGCGCGGCTACAAGCCCGGCCGGTTCAGCTTCAATGTCACCGGCGGCCGCTGCGAGGCCTGCCAGGGCGACGGCCAGCGGCGGATTGAAATGAACTTCATGCCCGATGTGTACGTGCAGTGCGAGGTGTGCAACGGACGGCGCTACAACCAGGAGACGCTGGCGGTGAAGTTTCACGGCCATTCCATCGCCGACATTCTGGACCTGACGATCGAGGATGCGCTGCCGCTGCTGCAGGACGTGCCGCAGGTGCGCCAGAAGCTGCAAACGCTGGTCGATGTGGGACTGGGCTACGTGCACCTGGGGCAGAGCGCGACCACGCTTTCCGGAGGCGAGGCGCAGCGCATGAAGCTGGCGCGCGAGCTCTCAAAGCGGCAGACCGGCCGCACCCTCTACCTGCTGGACGAGCCCACCACCGGACTGCACTTCGATGATGTGCGCAAGCTTCTGGAAGTGCTGCACCGATTGACGGACCTGGGCAATTCGGTGATTATCATCGAACATAACCTGGACGTGATTCGCAACGCCGACTGGGTGCTCGATCTGGGCCCGGAGGGCGGCGAAGAGGGCGGCCGCATCGTCGGCCAGGGCCGTCCCGCAAAGATCGCGGCGACGCCCGAGTCGTATACCGGCCAGTTCCTGCGCCGCTACTACACGTCAAGCGACGGGCGGCTGATGGCGCTGGAAGCGGAAGATGAGCCGTCCTCCGCATCCAATGCAGAGAGCGCGGAGAGGGCCGCGACAGAGCCCAAGGCCGCCGGCAAGCGCCGCGCCGTCAAGGAAAAAGCTGCCAAGCAGGTGAGGAAGAAAAAGACAGGACGCGCATGACAGGTTTGCCAGAGCATGAACCGCACAACATGTGGAGTTCCCCGGATCGGCCGGCAAGCAGCGATGCCGAAACCGAGCAGGCGGAGACGGATGAGGTTCCTGCTGGAAGCGGCTTTCCGCAGCCGTACGGGCCGGAGACGGGCGAGAACGACGGCCACCCGCCGACGCCGGTGCTCCCTCATGCAACGAACGCGCCCCTCACCGATCTTCCCCCGCAATTCAACGAGTATGTGCCCGTCCGCGAGCCGGAGCGGATTCCCAACTTCGGTCACCTCGGCATTCTCGTCATCCTGCTGCTGTTCGGGCTGATCTGTACCGGGCTGCTGACCCAGGTTGCGCTCGCCCATCATCTGTGGGGCGTCTCCAGCCGGCACGCGGCCATCGGGGATATTCACTACACATTAGGCACCGAGGCGCTGCTCTACCTCTTTACCCTCGCGGGGTGCCTGCTGGTGTTTCCCATGGTGTGGCACAAGAGCTTCTTCGCGGGAATCCAGTGGAATGGCGATATTGCCTTGCGGCTGCGATGGCGCCTGGTGAAGGCGGCGATGGCCTGCCTGGCGCTGGCCCTGCTGAGCACGCTGGTTGTGCCGGAACCCAAGAACACCCCGATCGACAAGATCTTCCATGCGCCGGGAGCGGCCTGGCTGCTCTTCGGCTTTGGCGTGACCTTTGCGCCCTTCTTCGAGGAGACCTTCTTCCGCGGGTTTCTGCTGCCGGCCATCTGTACCGCCTGCGATTGGTTCGCGGAGCGGACGATGGATCAGCCACGCCGGCCGCTGGGCGCACGCGGCCATCCCCAGTGGTCCACCGGAGCCATGATCGCGGGGTCGGTGGCCACCAGCATCCCCTTTGCCCTGCTCCATGCGCAGCAGACCGGATGGGCCATCGGTCCTTTTGTGCTGCTGGTGGGCGTAAGCCTGGTGTTGTGCGCCGTGCGCCTGAGCACGCGCTCGCTGGCCTCCAGCGTGCTGGTGCACGCGGTTTACAACTTCACGCTGTTCTCGATCATGATGGTGGGCACGCACGGCTTCCGCCACCTGGGCAAGTTCTAGACGCCTGACGCTTCGGGGATCAAGCTGTCTCAACCCTCCAGTCTTTTTTGAGAGATGTTTGATAACAAACCACTTACGGAGGCAGCAATATATCTGGCTCAGCAGGGTTGATTCGGAAGAACTTGTCTAGCGGAACAGTAGGCTTAGAACCTGCTCGGCAGCTTCCGCATTGGACTCAAACTCCTCCCCATCGGTGGTGCACAACACCGCAACATTAACCGCATTCAGTCGGATCGGATAGCTACCGGCTTTGCCAGCGCACACGAAACTAACAGCCTTCGACTTCGGCAGATATCGAAGCACGAGAGTTTTGCGGCCTTTCGCCTGCACAGTGTTGATTGCCGCTTCTGTGTTTGGAGTGACCGCAAACACCAAATGATCCGGACGGCAACCGCATTCGGCTTTGACTGCGGACCGGAACTGTTGCCAGACAACAGGGGCCTGCTCTTCCAGCATCTGCTGTTCGATTACGTATCTCTCGGAGGTGATCCGTTCGGCTTTTGCCTGTTCCTCGGATTCCGCTATCGCTCTGTCCAACGTTCCACTCATACACGAATTATCTGCACTTCCTAATCGCGCTGCCACACAAAAACACCGCCCTGTCGAGCGGTAGTCTTGCCGAATTCGGCTTCTGAGCGATAATTCTCCAATGACTGGTGAAATTGCGATTGGGGATTCTGCGGGTGAGCACCTGCGCATGAGACGCGGAGACTATAGAGCATGGCTCCATGTAGTCATATCGGTCGCGCTCTCCTTCTTATTGCTCCTCCTTGCGGAGTTTTGGCTTGAAAGTAAGATGCCGCGAATAGAGCCATCCCTACCCGTTCTGCTTGGCCTCCCCGCCGCCATAACTCTCTGGAACTACTGGAATCGATGGAGGTGCATAGAGGCGTTTTCTAGCCGCTTTTGCTCAGGCGTCATCAATTTGTCGCTCTTCTACGTTCCTTTTGTAGCGGTTTTTTATGCTGCCTATCGAGGTGCCGCAATATTCGTTGGTCGATAGAATCCGGTTTTACGGATTATCTCGATTGCCGAGAACTGATGCGGTCCCAAATCGCCGCGCCTGCCCACTCCCCGCCCTTGAACGCTGTGGCAAAGACTACAAGGAACAAGATCGCCAGCCAATTTCCATGTACAGGAATTACAGACACTACTCCCATGCCGACGACTAAGATCACAAGGCCGACAATGAACCCGATCGCATACTTGGGAATATCCGCTCGGTTAACGAACCCGATCATGGCAATGAATTATAAAGGGCGAAAATCGATCGATAGAGCGAAACTTACGATCGGAAAAATAGTGCCTCTAATGCCGCCCGCCGTACCTGCCATTGTTCCAGTGGGACGCCATGCTCGATCAATTTGCACCGTCCGTCATCGCAGAGGCTGATTCGGTATTCCTGCGTTGCGCCTTCGAGACCAGTTACCGAAATGCAATCACTCTCAATTGAGAAAATTACCACCGGCTTGATCGCTTGGGCACGTTTAACCGTGAATGCTTTGCCGTCATTGCTTGGGCTAATTTCAAATCCATCACTCTCGGGAAACTTGCGGATCGTATTGATCCGCTTAATGTCCTCTGTAACAGATTCATGAAGAAGCGCAAACATCCTCTCTAACGTACAAGCGGCTCGTTCTTTCACCCAATCTAATTCACGTGGTATCTCTCTCATGAATCCATTATCCGTATTCTAGAAACACGCTGCCACACAAAAATGCCGCCCCTCATGGAGCGGCCTTCTTGCGCTTTCCCCGGCCTTGCCGTCGCCTAGAATTGCCTCGCATCCCCGGTCTTGCCGGTCAGTTCCCGGTAGGTGATCCGTCGCCCTAGAATCTGCGTCACGGCCAGGGTAAAACGGTCGCCATCATTCAGTGGGTTGTCCTTCGTTGCACGGTTGTTGTAACGGAATGCCTGCTCGTCCAAATAGCGGTCAAGGTGGAACGGCTCCACCGCAACGTAGGTTCCCCGCAGCGTCCGTTTCAAGAGACTCCAGTAGTTTTCTATGCCCTGGGTGTGGACCTTCCCCTTCACGTACTCCTGCGAGTGGTTGATGACCTTGTGGACGTAGCTCTTCCCCAAGCCCTGATAGCCAAGCCACTCGTCGGTGTAGACCTTGGCAAACGGCGTCACGTTCTCCAAGATGGCGTTCTGGAGAGCTTCCCGCTTGACGTTCGGAATCACGTTTGCGCGGACCTGCCGAAGTTCGCGGTCCAGCATTCCGTGAACTATCGCTTTGGCTCCTCCGATGTTGCCGCCGCGATTGTCCAAGCCCCGCCGCTGGTTGTATTTTTCTCTCTGCCTGCGGTTCATTTTGGCCGGATTAGGACCGATGAACGTCTCGTCACTCTCGACGGGACCGCCGAACCCAAACTTATGCTTGCGCTCGTCCTTCATCGCCAGCCGAACCCGATGCAGCACGAACCAAGCGGACTTCTGCGTGATCTTCAACGCCCGATGAATCTCCCAAGAGGAAATGCCGTTCTTGCAGTTGGCGATTAGCCACATGGCCGCAAGCCACTTCCCGAGGGGCAGCGGTGAGTCCTCAAAGATCGTGCCGACCTTGATCGAGAACTGGCATTTAGGGTGGCGGCTCTTGCACTGCCACACCCGGCGCTTGGGAAGGTAAACCGCGTCCTTCCGGCCGCAGGTTGGGCACACCACCACGCCATCAGGCCAGCGGCGATCCGCAAGATAGCGGATGCAGCGGTCCTCATCAGCAAAGTACAGAATGGCTTCTTGTAAGGTCTTGGGCATTTCCATGGCTCCAGATTGCCACGGAAAAACCCAAAGTCAACGGGTCGGCTTCTTGGTGGCTTTCTTCTTATTTTTAGGAGGTTTGGGGGACTCTCGGTCCGCTTCCAGACGGCGCTTTAGCGTCTCCGGTGGGACCGAGAGAACCTTTCCCACAAGCGAATCAAACTTGTCGAATTCCGGCGACGTTCGAGACTTCTCCATCTCTTTCAGAATACCGCGCTATTCGTGCAAACGGGTGGAAAGCAATTGCATGAAGTCTCGAACCGCCGTGAAAATCTGCCATGCTTCCCCAGCGCCATAGTCCATGCGCATGTGGGCGACGTGGTTGCGCCAAGCGTCTTTGAAATACCGGAATTGGGCCGCGCATCCAGAGAAGAAACTCAGAAGCTCATCCCGCTTGTCGCTCTTTGGCATGTTCCGCAGTGGCTCGATCTTGGCTTCAATGCCGCTAATCACGCAACTCCATTCTTGGAGATGGATGGACTGCTTAAAGGGCACGTTGAGGTCAAGAGCCATCGCGTACAGGCCGCACTGGAGCACTCCCATGCAATGAAATACGCACGCTGTGTAACATCCCAACGCGAAACACCGGCTCGCTTCCATTGCATCGCGCTTCGACGACGGAAACGCTGGAATTACCTTTCCAAACCATTCTCCCGGTTCGCGGTAAAGGTAGGCTCGCTCCGGTGGTATGTACAGAAAAACTTGCCTCCTTAATTCGTCCTCGATGATTTCCAGCAATATCGTTAGCTGGTCGGACATGTCGTCGATGTGACGGTCTGGATCAGCCAGATATTCCATGATTCTGTCGAGCCGGTCCGTGGCCGCGACTAGGCCGTGAGACTTTAACCACGGACGCATCACACCATCCATAGCCCGGATGCTCTGCTCGTCATTGTCGTTGAACTCCACGCCAGCATCGCCGTGCCCCAAGTGTCTGCCAAACCGAGATTTCATGTCATCGCGAACCTGAGTCAGGCACGAAGCGTTATTGACGAGGTTCCAAATCTCTGTCTGCATCATGTCCCACAGATTTACCAGATGTGGCTGATTATCCAGGAAAAAACTTGGTTCGATCAGAAGGGCAGTGCTATCCATTCAGCACCCCCTCTGTTGAGGTTTGATGAGCCAAGTATGTTTTTGCCCTTACGGAAGCGACAGGCCGTAGGTGTATGAAAACAAAGAAACTCCCTTGCAGGTGTTTCATTCCAAGGGCCTTATGGGCGCCTGTTGTGGTTTCCTTGCCCAAATGCCCCGTTTCTGCGAGATGGAAGCAGAGGAGAGGATCCTTCCCGGGGATCTACCGGCCTGATCCATCGGGTCACTAGAATTCGCGTATCCCACGCATGGGCCACCCTGTTCCCAGTATTTGCGGAACCGAATCAATTCCTCGCAACATCGAGCGGGCTAAGTGAGAAATAGTGCGGAACAGCGTCGAGGACGAGGGCTTTTCCTTCATAAAACTTCATGCGGCGTGCCGAAGCGCGGCGTGTAGAATCAGGTTCCTGGCCAGCTTCTGATGCAAAGAAGGGCGGAATTCCCAGCCCGCATGGGCATTTCCCTGCCTCGAACCGTGGCTTTTCCGTCGGGGGGCGAGACCTGCGATTGAAGCCGGGCCGCAGAGGAAACCGCCGCTCAACGGCAGTTCAAGTGAGAAACAGCAAGTCCGCATCTCGAAAGGATCGCTATGTCCTCGGGATTTCTTCGCGTATCGATTCTTGCTGTGCTGCCGGTGCTGGCTGCCGGGTGCGGGGGAACGGTCAGTGGGTCTGGATCCTCGGGCGGCAGCCCGACTACGGTGAAGATGACCTTCACTCCAGCAACACCGACGGCTGTGGCCGTGCAGATTGGGGCCGGGGCGTACACCACGCAGACACTGAGCAACGGCGTACTGAGTTTTTCGCTGCCCAGCGGCACCAGCACCTACGCGGTCGCCTACATCTGCACCCCGGCGCCGCTGACGGAGAACGGCCTACAGTACGCAACAACGATGGAGACCGTGGTGGAGGCGAGCACCGCGGATGCCACCTCGCTGGTCGAGCAGTGTCTTTACAACCTACAGTCAGGCGCCGCGGCATTGCCCCCGGGACCGACCGCGGCGCTGGCCGTCAGCATCAACGCTAGCGCGATTCCGTCCGCAGCGAGCCTGCTGGTCGTGGCTACAAACGGAAAGAATGGCACCCAGCAGAGCTTTAGCACAGCCAGCGCCAGCGGAAGCTTTGCGGCGCCGCAAGGAACCGACCGCGTAGAGATCTTCGTCCTGGACACCTCCGGGAACCTGGTAGCGGCCCGCAATGTGCCCAGCCAAGCGGTTCCCGGCTCTCTGAACGGGGGCACCGCAATCGTGCTGGGAGCGGCGGATGAGACACAGCCCGAGGCCATTGCCGTCAATGACGTTCCCGCGCAGTTCTCCTCTCCGAACACAGGGGCCTGGTTCAATATGGGCTTGGTCAGCATCGGGACGCCCAGTGGCCCGACGCAGTATTCAGCCTTGCCGGCGGCAGCAATGGAAAACGGAGATTCTTACACCGTGTTCGCCACGACAAGCCCGGTTGTGCATTCAGAGGTCACGCAGACTGTTTCAGGCAGCGTGAGTTCAACCAGCGCCGGCCGCGTAGCCATCAACTTTCCCGCTCCGTGGAGCTATGCCGGGCCCACTCCCGCCGCGCGTCCCACCTTCGACTTCAGCGGCTATACGGCCTTTGCCGGTCAACCGGGGATCACTTACGACGGCAACCTGTTCTGGACCGATGGGACGAACGGAGCCATTGGAACCAGCCAGTATTTCGTGGACGTTTCCGCTTCAGCAAACTACTTGCATGGGGCAACGAAGATCACTGTTCCCAATCTTTCAGGCCTGCCCGGTTTTTTGCCGACGCCTCCCACAGGAACGGATGTGAGCTGGGGAGCCGCGATCACCCAGAGCAGCAGCGGTATCTTGACGGCCCCCAACTCCACATCCCTCGACGTGGCAAACCAGGGCGACTATACCGAGCCCTGACCTTCCCGGCGGCCGCCGCAACAGCCACGGAGCTAGAGCACGCGCGCCAGCCATTTGCCGGTGTGGGAATGCAGGTTTGCGGCGATCTCTTCGGGCGGGCCTTCGGCGACGATCTGTCCGCCGCCTTCGCCGCCCTCGGGACCGAGGTCGATGACCCAGTCGGCGCTCTTGATCACGTCCAGGTTGTGCTCAATGACGATGAGCGATCCGCCGCCGTCGATCAGCTTCTTGAACGCGGTGAGCAGCTTGGAAACATCGTCGAAGTGCAAGCCGGTGGTGGGCTCATCGAGGATGTAGAGGACGCGGCTGGCCTGTGACGGCTTGGCGCCGGCATTGGCCGCGCGCACGGCTGCCAGATGCGCCGCCAACTTCACGCGCTGCGCCTCGCCGCCGGAGAGCGTCGTTGCGGATTGCCCCAAACGCAGATAGCCGAGGCCGATTTCATCCAGCACGGCAAGCTTTTCCAGCAGCTTGGTTTGGCCGGTAAAGAAGCGCAGCGCCTCTTTGACGGTCATCTGAAGCACTTCGTGGATGTTCTTGCCCTTGTATTGCACTTCGAGGATGCGCGGCTGGTAGCGCGTGCCGCCGCAGTCTTCGCAGGGCAACTCGACATCGGCAAGAAACTGCATCTCCACGGTAACGGTGCCATCGCCTTCGCAAGTATTGCAGCGGCCGCCGGGCACATTGAACGAGAAGTGACCGGGGGTGAGCGAGAGGCGCTTGGACTCCGGCTGCGAGGCGAAGAGCTCGCGGACCAGGTCGAAGCCTTTGATGTAGGTGATGGGATTGGAACGCGGGGTGCGGCCGATGGGAGTCTGATCCACCAGCACCACGTCATTCAGGCGTTCCACCCCGGTGAGCGAAGTGAAGGTGCCGGCAGGTTCGCTGGGGTCGGCCTGGCCAAGCGCCCGGGCGATGCCGCGATACAAGACCTGATGCACCAGTGTCGATTTGCCGGAACCGGAGACGCCGGTGATGGCCACGAGCAGCCCGAGCGGAATCTGCACATCGAGGCCGCGCAGGTTGTTGGCGCGCGCTCCGCGCAAGACCAGCTTTTCGCGTCCCGGCTCGCGCCGCCGCGTGGGCACCGGAATGGCGATCTTGCCGGAGAGATAGCGCCCGGTGAGCGAGTTTGGATTGGCCTCGATTTCGGCGAGAGCGCCCTCGGCCAGGATCTTGCCGCCGAACTCGCCTGCGCCCGGACCCAGATCGAGCAGATGATCCGCAGCGCGCAGGATGTCGGGATCGTGCTCGACGACCAGAATCGTGTTGCCAAGGTCGCGCAGCTTCTCGAGGATGCGGATCAGCCGCTCGGTATCGCGGGTGTGCAATCCGATGGAGGGCTCGTCGAGCACGTAAAGCGCGCCCACCAACTGCGAACCGAGCGAGGTGGCAAGCTGAATGCGCTGCGCCTCGCCGCCGGAGAGGGTGGAAGCCAGGCGGTCAAGAGTCAGGTACTCGAGGCCGACCGCATCCAGAAACAGCAGCCGCTGCCGCACCTCCACGAGGATGGGGCCGGCGATCTCCTCCTGAGTTGCGGTGAGGGTGAGGGAGTCGAAGAAGTGCTTGGCCTGGGCGATGGTCATGGCCGCCGTCTGGCAGATGTTCTTGCCCTGGATGCGGACCGCCCTTGCCTCGGCGCGCAGGCGCTGGCCGCGGCACTCCGGGCACTCCGCGTAGCCGCGATACTTGCTCAGCATGACTCGCACGTGCAGTTTGTACTTCTTGCGCTCCATCTGCACAAAGAACTCCATGACGCCTTCGAAGCTGCCCTTGCCGCGCAGGACGATCTCGCGGGCCTGCTCGGACAGCTCGTTCCAGGGGACGTTCATGGGCACGCCCAGTTCGCCGGCGCGCTTCTTGAGATCGGTGAACCAGCCACGGTATTTGGGCCGGTTCCAGGGATCGATGGCGCCGTCGTTGAGACTGAGGCTCTTATCGGGAATGACGAGGTTCAGATCGTAGTCGACGGTGTTGCCGAAGCCCTGGCAGCGGGGGCAGGCACCGAAGGGATTATTGAAGCTGAACAGCCGCGGCTCCGGCTCCCGGCCGGGGCGATGGCAACTGGTGCACTCGTATGCGCCGCTGAAGCGGTATCTGCGCCGTTCCGCCTCTTCGTCGCGCGGAGCTTCTTCGAAGATGACTTCGGAGGCCTCCCGGTAGGCGATCTCAGCAGCATCCACGATGCGCGAGCGGTTTTCGGCGCTGACGACGATGCGATCCAGCAGCACGAAGACCGGCGCGTGCAGGTCCATGTCGAGCAGCGACTCGGGCGTGGAGAACTCAAAGATCCGCCCCTGCTGCCAGAGGCGGTTGAAGCCGCTGCCGCGCAGTTCGGTAAGGCGCGCCTTCAGCGTCTCGATGTGCAGATCGTCGGCGCTGGCCGCGGCTTTGGCCTTGGCGACGCCGCGACTTCCCTTCACCGGCCGCGCCGGCTTCGCCTGCGCCTCCGGAGGCGGGGTGGCAACGCGCACCGGAAACAGCACATTGAGGCGGGTGCCGTCGCCCAGCGCGAGAATCGACTCCGCCACCTCGTCGATGGAGTCGCGCTTGACGAGGCCGTCGCAGTGGACGCAATGGACGATGCCGCAGCGCGCATAGAGCAGGCGCAGGTAATCGTAGATCTCGGTTGCGGTGGCCACGGTGGAGCGTGGATTGCGCGTGGTGTTCTTCTGCTTGATGGCGATGGCCGGGGCGAGGCCGTCGATCTCGTCCACGTCGGGCTTTTCGATGCGCTCCAGGAACTGCCGTGCGTCGGCCGAGAGCGACTCCACGTAGCGGCGCTGCCCCTCGGCATAGATGGTGTCGAAGGCCAGCGAGCTTTTGCCGGAGCCGGAGACGCCGCTGACCACGGTCAGCTTGCCGTGCGGAATCTCGCAGGAGATGTTCTTCAGATTGTGGGTGCGCGCGCCGCGGATGATGATGGAGTCGCTCAAAGGGAAGATACCGGTATGAAATCGTCCGGCGGCTTCCCTGCGCTCTCAGCGAGCCTCGGGACGCAACCGGCCATTTTTCAGTATAAATCCCGGCCGTTGCTACCGCTCCGCCACCAGGTCCAGCATGTCGAAGAATTCGGGAAAGCTGATGGCCGCCGATTCCGCGCCCTGGATGAGCGTCTCGCCCTCGGCGCGAAGGCCGGCCACGGCGAAGGCCATGGCGATGCGGTGATCGCCGCCGGAGTCGATGGTAGCGCCGTGCAGCGTCTGGCCGCCAGGCACGTCGAGGCCGTCCTCGAACTCCATGACCTCGGCGCCCATGGCGCGCAGGTTCTTCGCCACCAGCGCGATGCGGTCCGACTCCTTGACCCGCAGCTCTTTGGCGTCGCGGATACGGAGGCCGCCGCTGGTGAAGGGTCCGATGGCCGCCAGCACCGGCAGCTCGTCGATGAGTTGCGCGGCGAGCGGCCCGGTAATCGCCGTCGTTCCCATGCCCTCGGCGGGGCCGGTGATCTGTACGGTGCCGACCAGTTCCGCGTGCTTCTCTTCGAGGTTGAGGACCGAGATGTGCGCGCCTAGGGCGGTGAGGACGTCGAGCAGCGCCGCGCGCGTGGGGTTGAGGCCAATGGAGTCCAGGACCAGGCCGGAGCCCGGAAACATGGCGGCCGCGCACAGGAAGAAAGCTGCCGAGGAAAGATCGCCGGGCACAGCGGCTTCGATGGCCTTCAACTGCTGCGGTCCAGCGATTGAAACCGATCCGCTGGTCCGCGCAACCGTAGCGCCGAAGGCACGCAGCGCGAGCTCGCTGTGATCGCGGGTGCGCACCGCCTCGTGGACGGTGGTGAGGCCTTGCGTCTGCAAACCGGCAAGCAGGATGCAGGTCTTGACCTGGGCGCTGGGCACGGGCGTCGTGTAATCGATGGCAGTGAGTCTGCCGCCGTCGATGGTCAGCGGCGCGTGGCCTTCGGTGAGGGTGAGGCGCGCGCCCATGGCTTCGAGGGGCTTGCGGATGCGCTCCATGGGGCGGCGGGAGAGCGAGGCATCGCCGATGAGGGTGAAGCGGCCGTCCTGCGCCGCCAGCATGCCGGAGAGCATGCGCATGGTGGAGCCGGAGTTGCCGCAGTCCAACGGCTCGGCGGATGGGGTGACGCGCCCGCCGACGCCGGTAATCTCCACGGCGTCGCCTTCGAGGCGCTTGACCTGCGCGCCGAGCGCCTGCATGCAGGCGAGAGTGGAAGCGCAGTCCGCGCCGGTGGAGAAATTGTTAAAGCGCGAGACGCCCTCGGCAAACGCGCCCAGCATGGCGTAGCGGTGGCTGATGGACTTATCGCCGGGCAGCCGCAGGCTGCCGTAGACATTGCGCGCCGGCCGGATTACACGTTCCTGAGTTGCAGTCGACAAACGCTTCCCTCTTTCCCTGATCCCTTGATTGCTGGTTCTATCGCACGCTGAGCACAATGATGGTCTCGTCGTCGAAACGGTCGCGGCCTTCCTGGAAACGGGACACGTCCGCGAGGATCGCATCGGCGATCTCCTGGGCGGGGCGTCCCCGGTGCGCGCAGAGCAAGGTGGACAGGCGCTCCTGCCCGTACATCTCTTCCCTGCCGTTTTCGGCATCCAGGATTCCGTCGGAGACCAAGACCACGGCGTCGCCCGGCTGGGTGGCTACGTTGAATTCTTCATAGGTCACGTCGGGAAACATGCCCAGCGGAAAGCCTTCGGCCTTGACTGGGAGCGAGTCGCCCGCGCGGCAAAAGATGGGCTGCACGGCGCCGGAGTTGGCCACCTGGAGCGTGCGATTCTCGTCGTTCCAGACGGCAAACACCATGACCACGTACTGCGAGTCGAGGCGGCGCTCCTGGAGCGCGGCGTTGAGCAGGCGCAGCATTTCGGCGGGGGCTGGATGCTGCTGAGCCTCGGAGCGCATGATGCCGCTCACCAGGGCCGCGAACAGCGCCGCCGGAGCGGCCTTGCCGCTGACGTCGCCCAGCATGATGCCGGTGCGGCCGGGGCCGTAATCGATGAAGTCGAAGAGGTCGCCGCCGATGGATCGCGCGGGCAGAAAGCGCACGGCCATCTCGACATTCTTGTGTTCCGGGGGCGCCGAAGGCAGCAGCCGGAGCTGCACCTCGCGCGCCATCGCCATATCTTTTTCGAGCTGCCGTTCCTGGGTCCGCACCGCCTGATAGAGGCGCGCGTTTTCGATGGCGATGGCGATCTGCGCTCCGAGCGTGGTCAACATGCGCTCGTGTTCTTCATTGAAGAAGGCGGTGCGCGTGTGCTCCAGATCGAGGACGCCGGTCACCTTGCCCTTGTAGAACAGAGGCACGATCAGTTCGGAGCGAGTCTCCGGATTGACCTGGAGGTAGCGGGGTTCGCGGCGGACATCGGGCACGTTGATGGCGCGCCACTCGCGCACGGCGGCGCCCACCAGACCGCTGCTGATCGGGATGCGGCGCATGGGCGCATCGGCGTTTCCGAACCGCCAGGCATAGCGTGTGATCAGGGTCTCGCCACGTTCGTCCAGCAGCATGATGGAGAACATCTGGTAGTCGATGAGGCGGCGCAGAAGCTGGCCTACGCGCTCCAGCAGGCGATTTAGCTCAAGGATCGCGCCGATCTCCGTGGCGATCTCATTCAGCACCTCCAGCGTCTCGGCCTGGCGCGAGATGCGCGTATAGAGGCGCGCGTTCTCAATCGCCTGGGCGATGCGGGAGGCGGTCATGGTGAGCATGCTCAGATGCTCGGGGCGGAAGAATCCGGCCTGCTCGTTCTCGATGTCGATGACGCCGATCAGCCGGTTTTTCGCGATCAGGGGAATGGCAAGCTCCGACCGGACGTCGGGATTGGCGTCGATGTAAAACTCGGAGGTAGAGACGTCGTTCAGGAGCATGGGCTTGCGGGTGCGCGCCACCTCGCCTACCACGCCCTTGCCCACCGGGAGCCGGGTGCGCGTCACCTCGGGCGTATGGCCGATCTGGAAGCGCATGCGCAGTTCACGGGCCCGCTCATTCAAGAGAAAGATCGCGAAGATGCGGTAGGGGATGACGGTCTGCACCAGTTCGGCGGTTCGCTGGAGCAGGGTCTGGAGATCGAGGGTAGTGTTCAGCGCGTCGGTAAGACGCATAAAGAACGCCAAATCGGAGGGGGCCAGCCCGGCCTCGGAGGCGGCAAGAGCCGCGGCGGCTTCCGCGGCTCGAGAGCCGCCATCGACCTTGCTGGCACTTGGCGAAGTTGGGGATTGAGAAGACATCGGGCGCTACTTCAAGTTTATCAAGCGCCCTGCGTTTTCTCAGAGGGTGTACTGACGCGGGGGAGGCCTGGCGCGGAGGAAATTTCAGGCTGCGCCCATCTCGCGCACAATCGCCACCGATCCTGAGGCGCCGATACGGTTGGCGCCGGCTTCCAGCAGGCTTTGCAGGTAATTGAGGGTGCGCACACCGCCGAGCGCCTTGACACCGCAGCGGCCGCCGGCCACGCCGCGCATGAGGGCCACATCGGAGACTGAAGCGCCGCTGGTGGAGAAGCCGGTGGAAGTGCTGACGAAATCGGCGCCTGCCTGGATGGCAATCTCTGCGCCGCGCAGTTTTTCCTGGGTGCTGAGCAGCGCCGTCTCCAGAATGACCTTTAGGACCGCTCCGTAATCGTGGGCCACGCTCACGGCGGCACCTATCGTGTGCTGCACCGCGTCGTAGTTGCCGCTGCGGAGCTGGCCGATGGGGATCACCATATCCAGTTCGCCCGCGCCCAATCGGACCAGGGCTGCGGCTTCCTGGCGCAGCGTGGAGGCCAGGGAGGCACCCAGGGGAAAGCCGAGGACCGCGCCGACCGGAATTCCCGTTCCAGAAAGCAGGCCGACGGCCGTGGAGACCCACACCGGGTTCACCATGGCGCAGGCGAAGCGGTAGCGCGCCGCCTCTTCGCACAGCAACTCGATCTGCTCGCGGGTAGCGTCGGGGTCAAGGAGGGTGTGGTCGAGGACCGCTGCCAGGGTCTGCCAGTTGCTCAGGGTCTGCGCGGTGAAACCCGCGGAATCGAATGTACCGTGATCGAAATCAAGCTCGGACGCGGAGATCGGGGTGACCGCACTCATCGAACGCCATTACTCCTGCTGGTTCCCCAGACTGTCTCATTGGCGGCCCCACCGGCAGGCCCCCGGGAGAGTATAGAGCCTCCCGCCTGAAGCGCCCAAGGGAATAGACACGAAATTTCGGCGCTGGTTGCCGGGTGCGGAAAAAAATTCCAGCAGCATCTTCTCTGGCTGGCTATTCCGGGTGGGTAGGCGCCATGATGCAGATATCGGCAAGGTTGCGATAGCGCTCGGCATAGTCCATGCCATACCCAATCACGAACAAGTTCGGTATCGAAAAGCCGACGTAATCCGCTTCGATCTTTTCGATCCGGCGCGAGGGCTTGTCGAGCAGCGCCGCAATGCGCAGGCTCTTGGGACGCTGCTGCAAAAAGACCTTGCGCAGATACGCCAGGGTCAGGCCGGTATCGAGGATGTCCTCGACGATCAGCACGTTTTTGCCTTCGATGGGCTGGTCCAGATCCTTGATCAGCTTCACGGCGCCGGAGGATCGCTGTCCGCTGCCGTAGCTGGAGGTGGCGACGAAATCGAAGGTGGCATCCACGTCGACGGCCCGCGACAGATCCGAGAGGAAAAACGCCGCGCCCTTCAGCACGCCCACCATCACCAGCTTTTCGCCCTGGAAATCGCGGGTGATCTGGGCGCCCATCTCCGCCACTCGCTCGGCAATCTGCGCGCGCGAGTAGAGAACCTCAAGTGCTTCACTTGCTACGGATGGCATGGGATCAGTATCGCTCGGTTTGGGGGTTGATCGCGTGTATAAATTTTTCCGGTCCGCCGGGCCTGACAGGCGGATTTGAACGAGCGTACAATATTCCCTAATTTGCCGCCTCTGGCGCAAATGAACGTTTGTTCGCACCGGGATTGCCAGACGAACAAGCCCCTGCACCGGCACGATGGGAGGTTTCTCCGATGATGAAGCAAACCCGCAGAGCGTTTCTGGAAACGACCGGTCTGGCGGCCGGCGCCTTGCTGACCGCGCCCTCGCTGCTCTCCGCCCGGCCCGCTCCGGCCGGCCGCGTCGCCATCGGGATGTGCCCGGAGTACAACCGGCAGGTGGAGGCGACGCTGGCCACCCTGTTCGACCAGCTTGGGGGGCTCCAGAAGCTGGTTGGCGGGAAGACTGTAGCGATCAAGCTGAACATGACCGGAACGCCGCGCATGCGCTTCCAGAACATGCCTGTGGAGATGACCCACTGGGTTCATCCCGTAGTGGTTGCGGCCACCGTGTCTTTGATGGGCCGGGCGGGCGCGCGGCGCATCCGGCTGCTGGAGAGCCATCCCGACGGCACCGCTTCGCTCCAGGAGTTCATGGCCTCCGCCGGCTGGGACGTGAACGCTATCGCCAATGCCGCGCAACATGTGGAGTTCGAGAACACCAACTATCTCGCCGGGCACAAGGCCTATGCCCGGTTCATGGTTCCAGGCCATCCCCTGATGTACGCCGGCTACGAGACCAATCCCTCCTATCGGGACAACGACCTGATGGTGTCGATGGCCAAGCTCAAGGACCACCGCCTCGCCGGCGTCACCCTCTCGATGAAGAACATGTTCGGCAGCCTGCCGACCACCATCTACGGCATGGACGCCCCGGCAGACGAGCCCGCACCGACGGCGATTGCCGGCAACCGCGCGGGGATGGTGCACAACGGCCGCCGCGTTCCGCCGAAGAGCGCGCCAGCGGCCATCGATGTGACCTCGCACGACCCGCACTACCGGATGCCGCACGTGGTGCCGGAGCTGGTCTCGGCGCGTCCGGTGGAACTCGCCATCATTGACGGCATCCACACCATGGATGGCGGCGAACTGCCTTCCATGAGAAGCGGGCCCGGCCAGACCATCAACCATGCCCTGCATCCCGGGGTGCTGATTGCCGGCCTGAACCCGGTCAACACCGACGCGGTGGCGGTGGCGGTGATGGGTTTCAACCCAAGGGCCAGCCGCGGCGAGCCGCCCTTCGAACTCTGCGACAGCATGCTGGAATACGCGGAAAAGCTGGGCATCGGCACGCGCGATCTGAGCCGCATCGAGGTGGCCGGGACGCCGGTCGCCCGAGCCCGCTATCCCTTCAAAAGCGTCAAGCAGTGCATGCCGACTTAGAACGGCTCATTCTGCGACGGCAAAAAGGCAAGGCGCCGCAGCGGACGCCTTGCCTTTTGTTCATTATGGGTGAAAAAACAACCTGGGCGGAAGAGCGGTGCAGCGGATGACAACCCGCGTGTTGCAGGCTTCACCGGCCGCTCATTTCGGCTCCTCCCATTGCTGGCCTTTGGCGTCCTTGTGTTCCTTAAAGTAGGCATCCTCCTGGTGGGTGAGCTGCCTGGTTTGATCAGCCAGGTCGCTCAAGGCGCCGGTGGCGTCGTCGCGGGAGATCTGGTACGCGGAGTTGTTGGGCAGGCTCTTCATCATCTGCTGCCAGCGGGGTATCTCCTTGTCGAGCTTATTCAGCGCCTTGCGCATGTCTGCCATGCGGCCGCCGTACTCGTCCAGGTTGGAGGAGAGCTCGTCCACCAGGGATGAGAAGTCGCCAAGTTCGCGATCCATGGCGCGGCCCATGCCGGCTTCCGTGCGGCCGGCCAAGCGCCGGATGCG
>DAIDLI010000128.1 GCA_027449545.1 Acidobacteriaceae bacterium
GCCATCGCATAGTTGGGATTAATATCGATGGCGCGCTGGAATTCGTCTTCGGCAGCAGCGCCATCCCAGTCGTAATAGAAGTAGATGAGCCCCAGCGTGGCATGTGCGTCGGCCAGCGAGTCATCCATCGACAACGCCTTCAGCGCGGCCTTGTGGGCGGCGGGAAACGCCTGCGCAGGCGGCATGGAACCGTAGAGGCCCATGATGGCGTAAGAATCGGCCACGCCTTCATAGCCATCGGCAAAATGCGGATCCAGCGCAATTGCCTGGCGGAAATAGTCCAAGCCCCGCCGGACGCCGTCGGTCGTGCGCTTGTTCCAGAAGTAGCGGCCCTTCAGGTAGGCATCATAGGCGGCGCTGTTCTCGGTGGGCTTGCGCGCCATGCGCTTCACGTCTGCACGGGAAAGATGAATCTGCAGCGACTGCGCGACCCGCTCGGAGATCTCATCTTCCAGACCAAAGATATCGGTGGACTTTTCGTCGAAGGAATCGGCCCATAGCGTGGCGCCATCGTGAACCCGGACTAGCTGGACGGTGAGCCGGATGCGGTCGCCTTCGCGCTGCATAAGCCCCTCGAGCACAGCATCGACGGATTGCTGCTGGCCGATTTGCACCGGATTCAGATTGGCGCCGCTATAGCGCTCGATGGCGCTTGTCGGCCGGACGATCAGACTGCTGAAGCGGCCGAGCCGCGTAATCAGCGCATCGGCGGTGCCTTCGCCAAGATAGTTCTTGTCGCTCTGTACCCCAATCTCCTGGAAGGGCAGGATGGCCAGAGAATGGATGGCTTCCACGTTCCCGGCGGTGGTGTGATTTTGCCGGACCGCCCGCCAGGCGATCAGTGCTCCGGCGCAAACCACGAGAATGGCCAGACCGGCCAGCGCGCTCTGGCGCAGGCGAGAGGGATGCGCGTCGGGCAAGGGGAAGTGGCTGGCTGGCGCAACCGCTTCAGGAAGTTGAGCCGGCGAACTCTCTTTGCTGCTGGGCGGAGGAGGATCTGGCGCCTCCCGCCGCGTGACCGGAGCAACAAACCGATAGCCGTGCCGGGGCACCGTCTCGATAAAAGCGTGCGTTCCGCGGTCATCTCCCAGAACCTTGCGCAGTTGGGAAACCATCACCGCGAGGTTTCCCTCCTCGACAGCAACATCTCTCCAGACGGTGCGCAGCAGCTCTTCCTTTTCGACCAGACGCCCCTCGCGCTGCACCAACACAAGAAACAATTCGAAGGCTTTGGGCGTGAGTGGGACTGGCTTGCCATCGCAGAGCAGAAGCCGTTCCTGGGGGTTCAGGAGGAACTCGCCGAATTCATACAAGACGTTCATCTTGTGGAGCTTACTGCTCGCAAGAATTCCTTAATAACGTTTTCGTGCTTTCTAAAGGACTTTTGGGGCCGCGGAAAGTTAGCGTGCGGACATTAGATACAAGTCCACTATGGAGTGGAATTATAGGCAGATAAAAGAACAGCTGTCGAGACTTAAAAAATAACCCAATCGCGCAGGACGGGGCGCTCAGACTCGTCCTGCGCTAAACCGCTGCACACTGGAACAGAAAGGAATATGGCTACTCTTTCGGTACATGCCACCCCCCGGCGCCGGTCCCCGTTCCGCAGCCTCTGGTTCCAGGTTATTGTTGCCATTTTGGCTGGAATCGCGGTCGGCCGGATTGCGCCAGCGACCGGAGCGGCGCTCAAGCCTCTCGGGGACGGATTCATCCGCCTGATCACCATGGTGATTACCGCCATCATCTTCTGCACCATCGTGAACGGCATCGCGGGAATGAAGGATGCCAAGCAGGTGGGTAAGGTGGGCGGCAAGGCGCTGCTCTATTTTGAAGTGGTCTCTTCGCTCGCGCTTCTGACGGGGCTGATCGTTGGCAATCTGGTGCACCCGGGCAGCGGGTTCAATGTGAACCCAGCCACCTTGAACGCCAAATCTGTGCTGATGTACGCCACCCAGGCTCGGGCCACCGGGGTCGCATCCTTTGTGGAAGGGATCATTCCCCGCACCTTGCTCAGCGGCTTCGCGACCGGAAGCATCCTGCAGGTCGTCATGGTCGCAATCCTCACTGGATTCGCGGTCGGCAGCGTAGGCAAGCACGGTGAACCGCTTCTCCGCGTCATCAATTCAGCAACGGGCGTGGTCTTCAAAATCGTCGACTTCGTCATGGTCCTTGCGCCGATTGGCGCATTCGGGGCCATGGCCTTCACGGTCGGCCGCTATGGGGTGGCTTCGCTCGAGCCGCTGCTGCGCCTCATCCTGACCTTTATCGGCACTTGCATCCTCTTCGTCGTTGTTGTGCTGGGCTCGATTGCCGCGTTCTATCGCTTCAGCATCTTCAAGTTTCTGCGCTACATCGGAAACGAGATCGTGCTCGTCCTGGGCACCAGCTCGTCGGAAGTGGCGATGCCCAGCCTCATGCAGAAGCTGGAGAATCTGGGCTGTTCCCAAGCGACGGTGGGCCTGGTGGTGCCGATCGGTTATACCTTCAATACCGATGGCAGCAGTCTTTACATTACGTTGGCCGCGCTGTTCGTCGCCCAGGCCACGAATACCCATTTGACCCTCATGCAGCAACTATCGCTCTTTGGCGTCGCCGTGCTCACCTCGATGGGCTCCAGCGGAGTGCAGGGGGCCGGCTTTATCGCCCTGGCCGGCACTCTGATGGTGGTGCCAGACATCCCCGTCGCTGGCATGGCGCTCCTGCTCGGAATCGACCGCTTCCTGAGCACCTTCCGGGCGCTCATCAACCTGATCGGCAATGGCGTGGCTTCAATCGTCATCGCCTGCTCAGAAAAAGAAGTTGACGCCGATATGCTGCGGCAGGCTTTTATGGAAGCACAGCAATGAAGTCCCCCGGGCGACGGCTCCCGAGGGTCGAAATCTGGATTGGAGCGACAAAGGATGACGGATCAATTGTTGAGTTCGCGCCGGCGCTTTCTGGGCGGCGCGGCCTTGGCCCTGGGCAGCGCGGGCAGCCTGGCATGGAGCGAATCGAACGCAGCGCAGAAACAAGAGAAGATTCATGCGTACGAATATTGGGCACATCGCGGAGACATCCGGCTTTATATGTACCGGAAACTGGTGGGACCGGCGACCTCCGGCCATTCCACCAAGCCGATTCTGTTTCTGACCCATGGTTCCTCGGTCTCCTCGCGGCCCACCTTTGACCTCACGGTGCCCGGCCATGGAGAGTACTCGGTCATGGACGTTTTCGCCCGCTACGGCTACGACGTGTGGACCATGGACTTCGAAGGATACGGGCACTCCTCGCCCAGCCACGGCAACTCCAATATTGCCGATGGCGTAGCCGATCTGCAGGCCGCCACGCCGGTGATCTGGAAGGAGACGGGACAGCAGAACTTCTTCCTCTATGGAGAATCCGCTGGCGCACTGCGTGCGGGCAGTTTCGCGATGGCCGAACCTGCCCGGGTCAAGAGACTGGTGCTAACCGCGCTCTCGTACACCGGCAAGGGCTCGCGCACCCTCGAGAAGCGCGCGCAGAATGACGCCTACTACCGCACGCACAACACCCGGTTGCGCGACCGCGCGATGATCGAAAGCATCTTTACCCGCGATCAGCCGGGAACCTCCGATCCGGCGGTGGGCGTAGCCATGGCCAATGAGGAACTCAAGTTCGGCGACCATGCGCCTACCGGAACGTATCTGGATATGACCACCAAGTTGCCGATCCTGCACCCGGAAAAGCTGCCCATGCCTGTGCAAGTGATTCATGGGCAATATGACCACAGCGCAACGCTCGAAGATCTTACTGACTTTTTCCTCAAGCTGCCATCGGCCGATCGTCAATTCATCATCATGGCGGGAGCCGCCCATCTTCCATCGATGGGGCGTAACCGGGCCCAGTTCTGGCATGTCATGCATGCCTTTCTGGACATGCCCCCGCGGCGGGACCTGGCTGCGCTGGGAGAAACGAAATGAAGCAGCAAGCTTGGGACTCCGGGAGTTCGGCTGGAAAGCGAGTAGCACGATGAAAAATCAGAACGACGATCAAGGGTTCAGGGCGTCTCTCACCCGCCGAAACTTTGTCGCAGGTGGATCCGCAGGGCTGGCCGCCGCAGCCCTGGGCAGCATTGCCGCGGCGCAGTCTGCGACTCCGCAGACCTTCAAGCGCGTCAGCGACCCCGGGCAGAACAACATTCCTTTGCTGAAGGAGAATCCCAGCTCCAACAACCCTCCCGCCACGGACCACGGCGATACCGGCGCCATCTGGTACTCCTTCGACCTCGCGCATCGGCGGCAGACGGCGGGCGGTTGGACCCACCAGGTAACGCAGCGGGAACTGCCGAACTCCACCGACGTCGCGGGTGTGAACATGCGCCTCGCCGCCGGCGGCTTTCGCGAGCTCCATTGGCACACCGCGGCGGAGTGGGCCATGATGCTCTACGGCAGCGCGCGCATCAGCGTACTGCGGCCCGACGGCTCGGTGTTTCTCGATGATGTGAAGCGTGGCGATCTCTGGTACTTCCCGCCGGGTTTCCCGCACTCCATTCAGGGACTGGGGAAGGACGGATGCGAGTTTCTTCTCGTCTTTGACCAGGGCAAGTTCTCTGAAGAAGACACCTTCCTGCTCTCTGACTGGGTCAGGCATACGCCGCCTGATGTTTTGCAGAAGAACATGAAGCTCGATGCTCAAACGCTCTCCCGCTTTCCCAAGGAAGATCTCTATATCTTTCCGTCAACCGAACCCGGATCTCTGGCCGCCGATAAGGCCAGCGTGGGAGGTGAATCTTCGCTTTCCACCACCCGCTTCAGCTTCCCCCTCATGGAGATGGAACCGACGATCAGCGGGCCGGGCGGCAATGTCCGGATTGTTGACTCGCGGAACTTTCCCCCGTCGACGACCATCGCGGCAGCGCTGGTCACATTGCATCCCGGCGCCATGCGCGAATTGCACTGGCATCCGACAGGCTCGGAGTGGCAGTTCTATCTGGAAGGCCAGGCGCGCATGACGGTGTTCGTCTCGCCAAGCAATGCTCGGACCATGGACTTTCATCCTAACGACGTGGGCTTTGTGCCCTCGATGGCCGGCCATTACATCGAAAACACAGGCGATACCGATCTGGTATTCCTGGAGATTCTGCGCACGAATCAATACGCAGATTTTTCCCTCAACAATTGGCTGCGTCATCTGCCGCCGGAGATGGTGGCGGCGCACTTGAACATCACCCCGGCGGCCATCAAGCAGATTCCTTCGAAGAAGCTGGTGGTCATCTCGTAGCTTGGCAAGCAGGAATACTCGCCGCAGCAGATACAGAGGTGCTTTCGCATGAGCCGCCGAATAGGGATGCTGTTCCTTCCTCTCTCTCTTGCCGCGGTTGCAGTCTTGACTGGATCGGTGCGCTCCCAGCAGGCCCCGCGCGACGAGGAATTTGAACCGCTGGTGTTTGATCGGATCATCCCCATGCCTTCCGTGCAGGGGCGCATCGATCACATGACCGTGGATCCGAAGACCGGCCGCATCTTTGCAGCGGTGTATGGCAACGACACGGTAGAGGTCCTCGATGTGCACCGTGCGCGCGAGATAGCGGTGATCCGCGGTGGGCTGGGCGAGCCGCAGGGAGTCGCCTTCCTTCCCGAGTCCAACCGCATCGCCGTTACCAGTGACACCGGAGGCACCGTCACCTTCTTCAATGGGACCAGTTATTCCCGCATCGGCTCCGTCTCGTTCGGGGACGACGCCGACCAGATTCGCTACGACGCGCCGGCGCACCGCCTTTACGTCGGCTATGGTGACGACGCACAGAGCGCGATCGGAATCGTCGACACCCGCACCTGGCAGAAGCTCCCCCAGACTTATCGGCTGGATGCGCATCCCGAGTCGTTCCAACTGGACGACGCCGGGCACCGCATCTTCGTGAATATCGCCTCCAAGGGCGAGATCGCCGTCGTTCACACGGACAGCGGCAAAGTCGATACCTGGAAGCTTCCCGGCGCTTGGCAGAACTTCCCGATGGCGCTCGATGAGAAGGATCAGCGCCTCATCGTGGCGGCGCGCCGCCCGGCCAGACTGATGGTCCTGGACATGGAAACCGGCAAGTTGATCGCCAGTCTGCCCGGGGCCGACGATACCGACGATATGTGGTATGACGCCACGCGGCACCGCATCTACGAGCCCAGCGGCGAGGGCTTCATCTTCGTCTATCAGCAGGTGACGCCCGACCTATACGACCGGGTGGCGAAGATTCCCACCGCCATCGGTGCCCGCACCAGCGCCTACTTCGGCCAGGTGGGCAAGCACAACGATCTCTATCTCGCGGTTCCGCCGCGCGCCAATCGCGGCGCGGAGATGTGGGTCTTCGAGACGCGCGACTGAGGCGCCCCCCCGATCACATGATCGATTGCATGACCGATGCGGAAGATGCTTCCGCGCGCTCTTCATCCCCAGGGCTAGAGCGGCTTAATCATGATGTTCCGGAACCAGATCTTCACGCCCGGGTCGCCTTTGGGCTCGGTTCCCTGGAGTGAGATGTGCCCGGTGTGATACTTGGCGAAACCGGGCATCCTGGCGAACTTGGTGGCCGCCACCAGCTTGTTCCAGTTGTCGTCCCAGAGCTGGGTTTCAATCACCTGATGACCGTTCTGGAAAAGTTGCAGATGCCCTTTGTCTGCGATGATCTCGAACTGATTCCACTGGCCGGCGGGCTTCACCCACTCCACGTTGTCTGAGATCAGGTCGAAGATGTCTCCCGAGCGTTCGTACAGGACGCGGCTGTCGGGAACCGTGCATGCCAGGTCCGCGATCTGCATCTCCACGCCGGTGTTGTAGGTGTTGTGGTACTGGGGCGACTCATGCACGTAGAACATCACCCCGCTGTCAATGCAGGGGTTCGCCATCCACTGCAATTTCAGATCGAAGTTCGCGTACTCGCTATCCGTGACCAGGTCCGCGTAATCCTCGTGCGGGTCTAGGTTGGTCTTTTTGAGCTGGATGGCGCCATCCACTACGGACCAGTCTTTTCCCGCTCCAGGCTGAAGGTAGGAGTGCCATCCCTTCAAATCCTGTCCGTCGAACAACAGCTTCCACCCGTCTTTCTGTTGCTGCGGAGTGAGCGTGTTGGGCGGTTGAGACAACACCGGCGCAGCGCCAGCCAGCAACAGGCAGCCGGCGAATGCAAAGCTCCACAACTGCGGCTTCATCGTGAATTCCTCCGATAGATCAGGCGCGCGCACACTCAGCCTAAAGCTCTGTCGACTGGCTCGCCACCAGCTCCTTCGCCTTGGCAATAAAGTCGGCCAGCGGCATGGAGCCCTGATCGCCTTTACCGCGGGTGCGGACGCTGACTGCGCCGGCCGCGGCTTCCTTGTCGCCAAAGACGAGAATGTACGGCGTCTTCTGGTTGGCGAAGTCCCGAATCTTGGCGTTCATCTTCTCGTTGCGCAGGTCGGTCTCCACGCGGAAGCTGGCGGCCTTCAATTCAGCTTCCACCTTCGCTGCATATTCGGCGTGGCGTTCGCTGATCGGCACCAGCCCGATCTGCACCGGCGCCAGCCATAGCGGAAACGCGCCGGCATAGTGCTCGATGAGCACCCCGAAAAAGCGCTCTACCGAGCCAAACAGCGCCCGGTGCACCATCACCGGCTGATGGCGCTCGCCGTCCTCGCCCACATATTCGAGCTCGAAGCGCGCCGGCAGGTTGAAGTCGAACTGCACCGTCGAGAGCTGCCACAGCCGGCCCAGCACATCGACCAGCTTGACGTCGATCTTGGGGCCGTAGAACGCGGCTTCCCCGGCAATGGTCTTGTAGGGAATGCCCTTGGCCTTGAGTACGTTGTCGAGCGAGCGGATCGCCAGATTCCAGTTCTCGTCTGAGCCGGCGTAGTGGGCGCGGTCGTTCGGATCCCACGTGGAAAGCTCGACCTTGAACTCCTTGAACCCGAAGGTGTGCAGCACCGCCTCGGCAAAGTCGATGCAGGCGGCCACCTCGCTCTCAATCTGCGAGGGCATGCAGAAGATGTGTGCGTCGTCCTGCGTAAAGCCGCGCACGCGCAGCAGTCCGTGCATGGTGCCCGAGCGCTCGTAGCGGTAGACGTTGCCCAGCTCGGCGTAGCGCGCCGGCAGGTCGCGATAGCTCTTTGGGGAGTTCTTATAGATGAGGATATGGAACGGACAGTTCATCGGCTTCATGCGATACATCGCATCGTCCAGTTCCATAGGCGTAAACATGTTGCCCGCGTAGAAGCCCTCATGGCCGGAGGTCTGCCACAGGTTCACGCGTGCCACGTGCGGCGTGTAGACAAGCTGATAGCCGCGGCGCAGGCACTCCTCGCGCATCCAGTCCTCCATGATCTTGCGGATCATGGCGCCTTTTGGATGCCAGAAGATCAGCCCCGCCCCGGCCAGGTCCTGAATGCTGAAGAGGTCGAGCTGCTTGCCCAGCACGCGATGATCGCGGCGGGCAGCCTCTTCCAGCCGCGCAAAGTGCTCGTCCATCTCCTTCTTGGAGAAGAACGCAGTCCCATAAACCCGCTGGAGCTGAGGATTCTTTTCATCCCCCAGCCAGTAAGCGCCGGCCAGGTTGGTCACCTTGAAGGCCTTCACGCGGGCGGTGGAGGGTACATGCGGACCGCGGCAAAAATCCACGAACTTGCCGTTACGGTAGAAGCTCACCTCGGAGCCCGGCTCGGTGAAGCGGGTCACGAAGTGGGTCTTCATAAAGTCGCCATCGCGCTCAAATTCCGCGAGTGCCTTCTCGCGCGGCTCGAACTCGTGCACAAATTTTTCGTCGCGGGCCACCACTTCCGCCATCTTCGCTTCAATGGCGGCCAGGTCTTCGGGCGTGAAGGGCTTCTCGCGGTAGAAGTCGTAGAAGAATCCGGCGTCCGTGGCGGGGCCGTGGCCCAGCTTGGTCTCCGGAAACAGCTCCAGCACCGCCGTGGCCAGCACGTGCGCGGCCGAGTGGCGGACGACCTTCAGCGCTTCAGTATCCTTTTCCGTGACCAGTTCCAGGCGCGTGTCTTCCGTCAGCGGCGTGGAGAGATCAACCAGCCGCGGTGCGCCCGCCTGTTCGGCGGCGTACATGCTGGCCTCCGACTCTTGCCCTTCGCCTGCGGGGGTCGCTTGGGCGGCGGCGGTGACCGGCGTCAGCCGGGCCACCACGGAGGCCGCGGCCAGGCGCGGAGAGATCGAGTTGGCAATGTCGAGAGGCGTCGTGCCGGCCGGCACTTCGCGAACGGACCCGTCAGGCAGGTGTACAGCGATCGTATGCGAGCTCATTTTTCCGTGTTCCCACAGCGGCCAACCATTGGAATAGTGCGGCCATCTCTCTTGAGCATAACGCGTCTCCCCTGCAGCCGTTGGGCGGGCGGAACGTCGATCCAGCCCGGTAACCAGCCATGCACACCCGTTGGGGCATGCCGGCTGGCTCGAACGGCGAAGCTCCTGACGCGATGGATGGATGTTCATCCATTTCTCAGGTTAGGTAGTGTGGTTTGCGTGCCGGGGTGACCCCTGGCGGCGATGAGGTCCGAGATGCAGGTTCTGTGCAAAGGTACTGAGATCGAACCGGATTTTCACTGTCAGGTATGCGGACAGGGCTTTGCCCTGTTCTGGGAACGGGCTACCCGCGAAGAGCGCGCCAGGGCAATGGAAGAGATCCAGGAGACCATGCGGCGTCATCATCTCGCTTCGCCGGATGCCGATGCGCATCCGCAGAGCGGGTTTCTGGTGCCCGAGTGGAACGGCCCCATCGCCTTTTCCGGAGCGGCGATCCTGGGCAATGCGCCGGCCTGGGCGCTTTAGAAGAGCCGAAGAATCGCACGTCGCGATCCCTTGTTGGAACGTGCCGATGCTCAACGCAGTAGGAACGCAGCAAGAACATGGATGAATCCGATCGCTTCCTAGCCTGCCGGCAGGAACGCGAGCGCTGGTAAGAACACAATCCGCTTCGACGCCGGGAGGCGCGACTTTACCCTTCGAGGTCATCGCGCACCGGCGTTTTTCTTTGGATGGAAGAGCAGATCAGCGGGGCTCACGCCACATGCGCGGTGGCCGTGGAGTCGGCGGCGCTGCGGCGGGCCGGGGCGCTCGCGTTCCGGGTCATCTCGAAAGGCGGCAGCGAGGGCAGGTACATGGTGAACACCGTTCCGCTGGGCTGGCTGGTGCGCGTACGGTAGCGCAGCCGGCCGCCGTTGCGCAGCACGATGTCCCGCGTCAGCCACAGGCCGAGCCCGGTGCCGCGGCTGCCCTTGGTGGTGAAGAACTGGGTGAACAGGTTGGGCCGCACCTCGCGGCGGATTCCCGAGCCGGTGTCGCCCACCGTCACCCGCACGTAATGAAAATCTTGGCGCTGGACCGCGGAGACGCGCAGGTGCAGCTTGCCGCCTTCCGGCATGGCGTCGAGCGCATTTCCGATGAGGTTGACGAGCGCCTGGCGAACTTCGCCGGCGGAGCAGTAGGCAAAGGCCGGCAGCACCTTGACCACCTCCGTCACCTTGCGGTTGCGGAGTTTGCCCCGGAACAGCGAGAGAGCGGAGCTGGCGAGTTCGGCGACATCGGTGATCGCAGGCTTGCCCGGCGCGCGATGGAAGCGCAGCGTCTGGTTCACGATCTCGCTGATGCGGGCCAGTTCCTGGACGGCTAGCCGTCCGTAATTGCGCGCCTCGTCCACGTTGGCGCTGTTCTCCACCAGGAAGAGCAGGTTCGTAAGCGCTTCCAGGGGATTGTTGACTTCATGGGCCATGGTGGCCGCCAACTGACCGGCCATGGCGAGCTTCTCGGTGTTGCGCAGGGCCTCGTCGCTCTGGAACTGGCGGGCCACCGCGTCCCGGATCTCGAGCTGGCGCAGCCGCGAGTTATACGCCACCTGCACCGCGCTCAGCAGCAGCTCTTTGCGGATGGGACGTTCCAGCAGGAACACATTCCGGAATTCCAGCCGCACCTGGCTGGCCAGGGCCGCGTACTGCGGAATGTTGGAGCCGCTGGTCAGCAGCAGAATGGGAAGATCCGACCACACCGGCTGGGCTTCCAGCACGATCCGCAGCGCTTCAAAGCCGTCCTGCACCAGAGCCTCATCGGTGAGGATCAGGCCCAGCAGCGTGGAGCTGTCCAGTCGCTCCACCGAGCGGATGGTGGTGAGGCACTCCGCTGCATAGCCGGTGGATCGCAGCAGAGTGCAGATCAGTTCACCGTCCCGGCCCACCGGGGCCACCACAAGGAAGCGCGGGGAAGCATCGGTCACAACAGACCCTGGCCTCCCTTGTACTCCGGATTGCCGGTCAACACTCCGGAGAAATCTTTGAGCGGCTCGCCAATCGTGATCTGGCCGTTGCTGATGAGCATCTGCCGGATCGAACGCTCGTGCGGCCCGGAGCGGCGCTTCACCACAGAGAGCGCCTGGCGCACCTCGCCCTGGGCCTCGAAGTAGCGGAGTAGCAGCACATTGTCGGCCAGGTAGCTGATGTCGGTCGGCGACGACATGCCCGATCCCAGAAGGCCATACTGCGCCAGCACCAGAAACGAAGCCACTCCAACCTGGCTTAGGTACGAGAGCACCTCGTGCAACTGCACCACCAGGGCGCGCTCTTCGCTCATCGAGTTCAGCAGGCCGTTGAGACTGTCGATCACCACGATCCGCCAGCCGTTGTTCTCCACGCCGTGGCGGATGCGGTCGACGAATTCCCCGGGGGAGAGCTCGGCCGGATCGATCTGTTCCAGGTGGATGGTCTTGTTGGACAGGAAGGGATCGAGATCCATGCCCAGCCCCAGGCTGCGATCGCAGAAGGACTGGCGGGTTTCGTCGAAAGTGAAGATGGCGGATTTTTCGCCGCGCTGAGCCGCCGTGTGGCAGAACTTGGCGCAAAGCGTCGATTTTCCGGAGCCGGTGGGACCGGCGACCAGGGTGCTGGTGCCGCGCTGCACCCCGCCATTGAAGAGGGCGTCCAGCGCGGCCAGGCCGCTGGGAAGAATCTCCTCGGGATTGAACGGACCGCGGTGCTCGCCCGACACCAGGCGCGGGAACACCTTCACTCCCCCGGCGACGATGACATAGTCGTGGAAACCCTCGCGGAAGCTGGAGGCGCGCACCTTCAGGATCTCCAGCCGGCGGCGGGTGATGCCGTAATCGCGCGCCAGCACCTCCAGTGAAATGACCCCATGCGCGATGGTCTGCACCTGGCTCTCCCGGTTTTCCGTAGAGCGCTCATCCAGAAGCAGCGTGGTGCAGTCGCGGCCCTCGAAGAACTGCTTCAGGCTGAGGATCTGGCGCCGGTAGCGCAGCGAATCCCGGGCCAGCATGCGCAGCTCCGACATAGAGTCGATGACTACACGCGAGGGCTCCACTTCGCGGACCTTGGCGAGGATGGTCTCCAGCACATCCGCCAGTTCCACCTCGGCGGGTTGGAAGACTGTATATTGACCGGCGCCACCGGCCAGCTCGGGCGGCGAGATCTTGCAGAGGGTAACATTGTTCAGATCGAAGCCATGAGAGCGCGCGACGTGGCGCAACTCGGCTTCGCTCTCGGCGAGGGAGATGTACAGGCCGCTTTCGCCGTGCCTGGCCCCTTCGAGCAGAAACTGCAGCGCCAAAGTCGTCTTGCCCGCTCCGGGATTGCCCTCGATCAGGTAGAGAAAGCCCTTTGCCAACCCGCCGTGAAGAATGTCATCCAGCCCCGAAATTCCCGTTGAAAGACGTACTTGTGTGTCTTGCTCCATCCTTGGTTCTCTACTCCAGACGATCGGGCCATGCCTCGGACATTAGCCCCTGAGGGAGATGAAAGATCGAGACCCGAAACAGCGAATTTTTTCGATCCAAAGGGCTTAGAGACAAAGCCGCAACAGCTTCGATGCGGGAGAGACCGCTCAAGGTGCCTGAGAGAGAGGGAATTCTGCCGGGAGAAGGAAGGCTGGAGCTGGACAGAGATCGGGTTACGCAGAGGAGGCAACTGCCCTGTGGCGCAGGGAGGAAAGAGCGGATGGAATTGGGGCGAGTGGCGGCAGAATGAGACAGAGACGGAACAGGGCTGGGGAGTTATCCCAGCCCTGCCCTCGAACTCACAAGATTCTGCCGGAATCCGGCCAGTTGGAGCTTACAGAGGCTGCACGTCCGCAGCTTGCCAGCCCTTGGGGCCCTTCACCACGTTGAACTGAACGGCCTGACCCTCCTGGAGGCTCTTGAAGCCGCTCGTGTTGATTGCGGAGTAGTGCACGAAGACGTCTTCGCCGTTCTGACGCGAGATAAAGCCGAAGCCCTTCGCGTCATTGAACCACTTCACGGTACCTTGTTCCATCTTTTTCGTATTTCCTGGTTTTGAATTGCGCTGGAGGAATCGGAGCGAACACTGGCAGAATCTTGCTTGGTTGGGCGAGTACTGCTCACGCCCGGTTCGGTTCTAACGCTGACGACATTGTACCATCTGCGTCTAAAATGGATAGAGGAAAGTTTTATCTTCGTTGCTTACAGGGGTTCCCCATCCGGAACTCATTGTAAAACATCGACTTGCGGTCCGGAAGAACGATTTTCGAGCGGAAATTTCCATGCCTCAGGACCCCGTTCCAGCCCTCCTCGGCCCCCTCACCGAGCTTCTTGAGACCCGTTTTCGGGATCTCCCCCCATCCTCTCAGGAGATGGATCGGGCTGCTGTGACCCAGGTTCTGGAGACCGTGGTCGAACGGCTGGGCGACAATTATCCCTACTTCCATCCTTTATATGCCGGGCAGATGCTCAAGCCCCCCCATCCAGTGGCGCGGGCCGCGTACGCGCTGGCCATGACCATCAATCCCAACAATCACGCCCGTGACGGCGGCCGCGCCAGCTCCCAGATGGAGATCGAGGCGGTGGCCCAGATCGCGGCCATGTTCGGCTGGCCGGAGTATCTGGGCCATCTCACCTCGAGCGGCACCATCGCCAACCTGGAGGCGCTCTGGGTCGCGGGGCAGTTGGGTGCGGGGCGGATTGTGGCCTCGGAGCAGGCGCACTACACCCACCAGCGCATCTCCGGCGTGCTCAAGCTCGGTTTTTCCCCTGTGCCGGCGGATTCCCGCGGGCGCATGGATATGGACGCCCTGGAAGCGGAGTTGCGCCGGGGCGGTGTCGGGACGGTGGTGGCGACGCTGGGCACCACGGCGCTGGGCGCGGTCGATCCCCTCGAAGAGATCCTGGCGCTGCGCGAGCGCTACGGATTCCGCCTGCATGTGGATGCGGCGTATGGCGGTTACTTCGTTCTGATTCCCGATGTTCTCGATGAGCCGGCGCGCAGAGCCTTTGCCGCCATCGGGGAGGCGGACTCGATCGTAGTCGATCCCCACAAGCACGGCTTGCAGCCCTATGGGTGCGGCTGCGTGCTGTTTCGCGACCCGGCCGTCGGGCGGCTGTACAAGCACGATTCTCCTTATACCTACTTCACTTCAAAAGAGCTTCATCTGGGTGAGATCAGCCTGGAGTGCTCGCGGGCGGGAGCCGCGGCGGTGGCCCTGTGGGCCACGCAGAAGCTTCTGCCGCTGGTGCGGGAGGGGGAATTTGCGCGCGGTCTCAAGCAGGGCCGGCGGGCGGCGCTCGCACTGGATCGCAAACTGCGCGAGGACAGCCGCTTCGCGCCGCTGGCCGCAGGCGCGCCCGAGCTCGACATTGTGGTCTGGGCAGTATCGCATGGAGCCGGCCCTCGGGATGCATCGCAACTGGCGCAGAAGATCTTCGCAAGCTGCGCAGCGCGTGATCTGCATCTGGCACTGGTGCAGTTGCCGCGCGCCTGGTTTGCTGCCCCTGGGTCTTCACCAGCAGATGAGGAGCGGATGACGTGCCTGCGTTCGGTCTTGATGAAACCGGAACATGAGGAATGGCTGGAGCGCATCTGGCAGCGGTTCTCGGCAGCCAGCGCGGATGTGCTCGGCTCTGAGCAGTGAGCGGGAAGGAACACAGCCCACGGGCGATTGCTGTTAGGTGCTGGAGCAGATCGCCCCTGATTTTTGAGATTTGGTCGCCTGTGTGGAATTCGGCCCCGCGACTTTTTGCATCCCACCAAAAAGGTGGCGTTTCGTAGGCTCCAACAGCGGTGAGGGCCGGCAATTTCCTTGCTACACTTGATGGATGTTGCCCCTATGAAGATCTAAGGCGCGACCGTGCCTCTTCGCCCGGCGAGCAAGAAACCGCGACCAAAGCGGGCGCAGGGTGGAAGCTGCGGAGAGTTAAAGGATATGGATCAGACAGGAAAACCATTCAGCTACGAGACCTTCCCCAATTCCGGTCAGATTGCCTATTTTTCCATGGAGATCGCCATCCATCCCGGAATGCCGACGTATTCCGGCGGATTGGGAGTCCTCGCCGGAGACACGCTCCGCTCCATGGCTGACTTGGGCGTGCCCGCCGTGGCCTTCACGCTGCTGCACCGCAAGGGCTATTTCCAGCAGCACCTCGGTCCCGACGGCGCGCAGAGCGAGGACGTGCAGCCCTGGAATCCCGCCGACTACTGCACCGAGGAGCCGGCGCGGATCACCGTCTCGATTGAAGATCGCGTGGTGACGGCGCGGGCCTGGCGGTATGACATGGAAGGCCGCTTCGGCCACATCGTTCCGATCTATCTGCTCGACACCGACCTGGATTGCAACTCCGGCTGGGATCGCGGCTTGACCGATCACCTCTACGGCGGCGACACCAACTACCGCCTGCAGCAGGAGATCGTGCTCGGCATGGGAGGCGTCCGCATCGCCAAGGCGCTTGGCCTGGATGTCAACGTCTACCACATGAACGAAGGCCACGCGGCGCTGCTGACGCTTGGCCTGCTGGAGAGCCAGTTAGGCGGTGGCCCGCTCGGCGCTCCCACCGAATATGACATCGAGCAGGTGCGGCGCAAGTGCGTGTTTACCACGCACACGCCGGTTCCCGCCGGCCACGACCGCTTCTCGACCGAGCAGACGATTCGCATCCTCGGCGGCGACCGCACAGCACGGCTGGAGCGGCTGGGCTGTTTCAAGGACGGGCTGCTGAATATGACCGTGCTGGCGCTGCACTTCTCGCGCTACGCCAACGGCGTCGCCTTGCAGCACGGCCGCGTCTCGCGGGAGATGTTCCCCGAGTATCCGATCGACTCCATCACCAACGGCGTCCATGCGTCCACCTGGACCTCGGCGCACATGCAGCAGCTCTTCGACGAAGAGGTGCCGGCCTGGCGGTGCGACAACCTCTATCTGCGCAACCTGATCGACCTCCCCGAGCAGAAGATTTTGGCCGCGCATGCGCGGGCCAAGGAAGAGCTGCTGGCCGAGGTAGCGTCCCGCACTGGGCTGGTGCTGAATCCGAAGGTGCTGACGCTGGGCTTTGCGCGCCGCGCGGCAACCTACAAGCGCGCCGACCTGCTGTTCACAAGCCCCGAGCGGCTCCAGCAGATCGCTGCCGAAGCCGGCGGTTTGCAGATCCTGTACGCCGGTAAAGCCCATCCGCAGGACGAGCCCGGCAAATCGCTGATCCGGCGCGTGGTGGAGAATGCATCGAGATTCTCGAACGATTCTCTGCGCGTGGTGTACCTCGAAAACTACGCCTGGGATCTGGGCGCAATGCTGACCGCCGGTGTGGACGTATGGGTGAACACGCCGCGGCGTCCCTATGAAGCCTCCGGCACCAGCGGCATGAAGGCGGCGCTCAACGGCGTGCCGAGCCTGTCCATCTTGGACGGCTGGTGGATCGAGGGCTGCATTGAGGGCGTAACTGGCTGGGCCATCGAAGATGGGGCCAACGACGCCGATGAGGCCGAGTCGCTCTATCGCAAGTTGCAGAACGCGGTGGTGCCGCTGTATCGCGAGTCGCAGGAAAAGTGGGGCCGCATGATGCGCACAACGGTAGCCTTCAACGGCTCCTACTTCAACACCGACCGCATGGTGCGCCAGTACACCCGTAACGCCTACTACCCCGGTGTGCTGGTGGAAAAGCATCGAGCGAAGGTCACCGAAGAAGAGGCCTCGCTGGCGCGATAGCTGCTCGCTTCCGCACCAAAGACAGAGGGCGTCCTTGAGGGGGCGCCCTCTGTCTTTTTGCGGAGTGCGCTGGCAAGTTTGTGCGCCGCAGGGGCCGGGGTCTGACCCGCGCTTTGCGGTGGCAACTTGGTATGGGTGTCAGCGTAGAATTGACAAGATTAAAGAAGCCGGATTCTTCTGAGGCAATTTCTTTCGCCCGATCGACGGGACTGCGAGGGCACCATGGCTGCCGGACAGCCTTTAGTGGGCAACAGCGAAACCATCGAGCTGCAACAGCAGGTGGCCCGCTTGCAGGCCTTGCTGGAGGCCTCGCGGCAGGTCCATTCCACCATCCAGGAGCGCGAGGTCCTCGAGCAGGTGCTGCGGATTGTGGTGCGCGAGCTGGAGATGGCGGGTGCTGCCTTTCCCGGGACAGGCCTGATTTACGGCGAGGAGCCACAGGTGGATGGAGCGCGCCTGCCGTCGTGGCCACTGGAGGATCGCGACGGCGAGAAGATGGCCGAGCTGGTAGTGCTCCCGCCGGAGGGGCGCGTGCTCACCCTGTACGAGGCCGATTTCCTGGAGGGGCTGGCGCTCCAGGCCGCCGTGGCGCTGGAGAATGCGCGCAATCACAAGCGCAACGTGGAGTTCGCGCGCATCCAGCAGGACCTGGAGGCGGCCCGGCAGATCCAGCGCTCGCTGCTCCCGCAGAGCCTGCCGGAGATTCCCGGCTACTCGCTGAGTTTCCGTTCCGAGGCTTGCTACCAGGTGGGCGGCGATTACCTGGATATTGTGGAGCAGGCGGACGGCAGAGTGCTGATGGCGGTGGCCGATGTGGCCGGCAAGGGGCTGGCCTCGGCAATCATGTCGGTCAACTTCAGGGCAGCGTTTCGCGGGATGGTTGCCCGCGGCATGCCCCTCGATGAGCTGACCGCGCGCATGAACGAGCACCACTGGGGCGAAGGCGAGGAGGCGCGGCGTCGCTACGTCACGGCTATCTTCCTGCGTCTCGATCCGCAACGGGCCGAGATCGAGGTGGTGAACGCGGGACACAACCCCGGGTTCCTGCTGACTCCAGGCGCGGAGCCGAGACAGTTTGAGGCGGCGGGCACACCGCTGGGGCTGTTGCCGGGGATGCGCTACACGGCGGAGCGGGCGCTGCTGACGCCCGGATCCCGCCTGCTGTTCTACACCGACGGCCTGACCGAGGTCTTTCGCGGGGAGGAAGAATTTGGTGCAGAGAGGCTTCTGGAAGAATTTTCTGGATGCGAGGCTGCGAAAGCCGATGGTATTCTCGATGCGTTGTGGGCGGCGCTGGCGGAGTTCTCTGGAGGCGGCCCGCAGGGAGACGACATGACGGCATTGGCGCTGTGCCGCAAAACCGAGCCGGAGAGCGCGGCATGATGGACGTGAAGAGCACGACCACCAACAGTGCGACCGCCAAAAGCGCCACCGTGGAGGTGCGGCTGCCTTCCCGCATGGGCTACGAGAAGGTGGCGATGAGCGCGGCCGCCTCAGTGGCCAAGTTGATGGGCTTTGCCGAGGACCGCATCGAGGATCTCAAGACCGCCATCGCCGAGGCCTGCATCAACGCCATCGAGCATGGCAACCGGTTAAACGAGAAGCTGTCGGTGGGCGTCGTCCTTTCGGCGCAGCCGGACAAGCTCGAAGTGAAAGTCCTTGACGACGGCACTGGGATTCACCGGCTCCCCGCCAGACCCGACATGGACCGCAAGATGCACGGCGAGGAAGGCCCGCGCGGCATCGGCATGTTTCTCATCCAGGCGCTGGTGGACGAAGCCGAATGGGTGACAGGCATCGACGGACGCTCAAGCTACGTGCGCCTGGTGATCCGGCTCGATAAAGATACCGAATAGACTGGAAGGACGGAGGCGATCGAAGTGCAAACGGAGACGAAGTCGCGGGTCGACCAGCTCACCACACCGGCAGGTCACGCCGTCGAAGTGCTGCGCTTTGAGGGCGACATCGCCAGCACCTCGCGCGAGGCAGTGCTGGGAACCTACCAGGCCCTGCCCAAGGACTCGGTGAAGCTTGTGTTGCTCGACTTCACCAAGGTGGATTACATCAATTCGAGCGGCATCGCCCTGGTCATTCAGCTCCTGATCGAGGCCTCGAACGCCGGGCAGAAGGTCTACGCCTTCGGCCTTTCGGCGCATTTCACCAAGGTCTTCACCATGGTGGGAATCACCAAATATGCGCAGCTCTTCCCGAGTGAGGGCGCGGCGCTCGCGGCGCTCTAAACAGACATTCAGAAGCAGGCGGGGCAGGGCGAACTCTTTCGCTCCGCCCCTTTCTGTATGGCGGCTCGCTCCGAGACTCAGGCTTTCGCGTACTGGCGCGCCCACTCCAGAATCGAGCGCACCGCGACGCCGCTGGGCCCTTTGGCAATGTAAGGACGCGCGTCTTCCACCCAGGCGATACCGGCGATATCCAGATGGATCCAGGGCGTGTCCTCGGCGAAGGTGTGCAGGAACTCCGCCGCAGTAATGGCTCCACCCCAGCGTCCACCAGTGTTCTTGATGTCGCTGATGTCGCTCTTGATCATCTCCACATATTCGTCGCCGAGCGGCAGCCGCCAGAACTTTTCCCCGGAGACCTGGAGGGCGGCGCTGAACTTCGCGTAGGTATCCTCGTCGTTCGAGAACGCGCCGGCATTCACCATGCCCAGCGCCACCACGCAGGCGCCGGTGAGCGTGGCGGCGTCGATCAGGTGGGTGGCGCCGAGCTGCTTGGCGTAGGCCAGGCCGTCGGCCAGCACCAGCCGCCCTTCCGCATCGGTGTTGATGATCTCGATGGTCTTGCCGGACATGGCGGTTTGCACGTCGCCCGGCTTCTGCGCCTTGCCGTCCGGCATGTTCTCGGCCGCGCAGACGATGCCGAGCACGCGGACCTTCGGCTTGAGCAGCGCGATGGCGCGCATGGCGCCGATCATGGCCGCGCCGCCCGCCATGTCGTACTTCATCTTCTCCATATTGTCGGAGGGCTTGATGGAGATGCCTCCGGTGTCGAAGGTGATGCCCTTGCCGACCAGGCCGAGCACCGGACCATCGCTCACGCCCTCCGGCTCATAGCGCATGACGATCAGCGCGGGCGGCTCCGCCGAGCCTTGGCTGACCGCCCAGAACGCGCCCATCTTCAGCTCGTGCAGCTTGTCCGTGGAGTAGACTTCGCACTGCAACCCAACCTCTTTGGCCATGGCCGCGGCGCGCTGGCCCAGCACCGTGGGGGTGAGCTTGTTGCCGGGCTCGTTCACCAGCGTGCGGGTGAAGTTCTGGCTCTCGCCGATGATCGCGCCCTCGCGGAAACCGGCTTCGAGAGCCTGGCGATCGCCGTTGGCGGGCGCGGCGACGGTGAACGACTGAATGCTCTGGTCTTTGCGGTCGCTGCGATAGGTGTCGGGATCGAAGTCGCCGACGAAGGCGCCTTCCACCGCTGCCCTGGCGCTTGCAGGGAGCAGGCCTTCGGAGGAGGGCAGCGCCAGAGCCAGTTCGCGAATGCCGCGCGGCTTGCAGAACCGCACGGCGGCCCCAGCGGCATTGCGCACGCTGTGCACCGTGACTTTGGCTTGCGTGCCGAGGCCGACCAGAAGCAGGCGCTTGGCAGCCAGGCCTGCGGGAGCATGCAGCAGCAACGTCTCGTTCGCGCCGGCCTTGAACTCGCCGCTGGCCAGCACCTGGGCGGCGGCCGATTGGATCGTGTCGTCGTGGATCAGCAGCGTGGGAGCCGGCTTGGCGTCGGGGCCCTTGCCCGTCTGGGTATCGGCGGCCAGCACGGCCAGCAGCTCGGTTTGGATCGCATGGAAAGGAGCGAAAGAAAGTTCGGTCCGCATGCAAGCTATTGTGGCACCATGGCGCGGGGGGATGGCAAATCTCCGCGTTGCAGTGAGTGCGCAAAGAAGACGCGGAGAATTCACAGCTTCGCGGGGGCAACGATCAGCCGCGCTGCGTCCTCTTAGACAGGTATCGCGGCAGGGGTCGCAAGCGGCAACACTCAAGCGGGTGACTGCGCGACAGCACAAAGCCGCCATTCCAATGGGCCATCCGAGGGAGGCAGAATCGTGAACATCGAGATCCCCGCGGAGCAAGCGATCCTGAACGGCGAACTGGAGATTCCCCGCAAAGCCCGCGGCCTTGTGCTGTTTGCCCATGGCAGCGGAAGCAGCCGCCTCAGCCCGCGCAACCAGTTGGTGGCCCGCGAACTGCGCAAGGGCGGAGTGGCGACGCTGCTCTTCGACCTGCTCACAGAGCAGGAAGAGGCCATCGACCGCAACACCGCGCATCTGCGCTTCGATGTGGAGCTGCTGGCCGGCCGCCTATTGAGCGCGGTGGAGTGGGTGAGCGAAGCGCGCGAGGTGCGCAACCTGCCCATCGGCTGCTTCGGCGCCAGCACCGGCGCGGCGGCGGCGCTGGTGGCCGCTGCGCGCAGCCGCCAAATTGTCACGGTGGTCTCGCGCGGCGGCCGTCCCGACCTGGCCGGGGAGGCGCTCGAAGAGGTGCATGTGCCGGTGCTGCTGATCGTCGGCTCGAACGACTGCACCGTGCTGAACTGGAACCGGCAGGCACTGGGGCGCTTGCAGGGCGAGAAGAAGCTCGAGATCGTTCCCGGAGCCACCCATCTCTTCGAGGAGCCGGGCACGCTGGAGCAGGTGGCGCAACTGGCGCGCGCCTGGTTTGAGCAGCGCCTGGCGCACGCCCACTCCACCGTGCAAGCCGCCTGAGCCGAGCGGGACTGTCGGTACCGTAACCTCACCAACCATCCCTTGGGGTGCCCCGGGTCTCGTTTCTGAGACCCGGGAGAGCGACACAGCCTGCCGCGTGCCCCCGGTCCCTCGCCTTTGAGGACCGGGGAGGTGAGGTCGCATCCTCCCAGCGCGCGCAAGTACCCTCCGCCGCACCGCAGGTGCCCAATGACAACCCCTGTACGCAACAGGCGAAAGCTTACCAACCCTCCCTTGGGGTGCCCCGGGTCTCGATTTTGAGACCCGGGAGAGCGACACAGCCTGCCAGCCCGCTCCGGGTTTATGCTCTTTACCATGCCACGCGGACTGGCCCACTACCAGCAATGCGGATGTTTCCATTTTCTTACCTTCAGTTGCTACCACCGGCGTTCTCATCTTCAGACGGCTGCCGCGCGCCAGCTATTCGAGTCGGCGCTGGAGCGGGTGCGCCTGGGCTACCGCCTCGTGGTCGCCGGCTTCGTTGTGATGCCTGAGCATGTTCACCTTCTGGTCAGCGAGCCGCAGCAGGGCGCGCTGGCCACGGCGATTCAGGCTCTCAAGCTCTCTGTGGCGCGCCGCAGCGCCCGGCGGCCCTTCTGGCAGGCGCGCTACTATGACTTCAACGTGTATTCGGCCAACAAGGTCGCTGAAAGGCTCGATTACATGCACCGTAACCCCGTCAAGCGCGGTTTGGTCGAGCAGCCCGAAGATTGGCTCTGGTCCAGCTATCGGCATTACGCAACCGGCGCGACGGGCACCGTCGAGATCGAGTCGCGGTGGACCGCCGCCCGCCGAGGATATGAGTTTCCGGCAGGTTTTGAAGTGCACCGCATGGCCGATTGAATGCGCTCGCCTCCCGGGTCTCAAAATCGAGACCCGGGGCACCCGACCGTGGTGGTTGACTTAGAGTTCTCTGAGAACCGGGCCACCTGCCGCTTTTTGCGATGAGCGGCCGGGGTGGGTTCGTGGTCTCCCACTCAAAACGCAAAGAACGCATTTTGAATGGGGCACGGGAAATCGCGCCGCCAACGTCGTCCTCGCCGAAAAGCCAACCCGGCTCCCCGAATCCTCGCGCCACCTTTGCGATTCAATTCCCGGCTTCAGGCATAATCTCCCCAGCGTCCCGCTCTTCCGGACCGCGCCCCCGCAGAGCCTGCGGCGGCCGTGGAGGGCCTTCCTTGTAACTCCTTTGTTTTCGACACTTGCGCGAAACGCGCCGTAACCTCTTTATTTTCCACACTTAGCAAAGTCAGAAAACTAAGCCCTTTGTTTCTCACACTTGCGCGAAAATACAGCGCAAATCTCATCTCGAAAAATGTGATCTGGCTCACGCCGCGACCTCGGGCCATGAGCGGGCAACGTGGAGTCGGCTCAACTGACCAGCCCAGCGGAAGACGATCCGATCGGCAAGCAGGTGCTGCGCTCCCCGAAGCATTGGGATTTTATTCCTGGATCCAGAGATGCTCGCGCGGTAGCCTGCCGTATCCGGTTCGGCGTCTCGCCCAGACTCTGAGGCTCGCGAGCCCTTCGTGCTCGGGCCGATGCGATCGCGGCGTACCCGTCTACGGCAGCTCCTGGTCCCAGGTTTCGAGCACGCGCTTGAGCTCCAGCATGAACTTGCAGGCGTCGGCGCCGTCGATCAGGCGGTGATCGAAGCCCAAAGAGAAATGCTGCATTGATCGAATCGCGAGGGTGTCGTTGCCCTCGGCATCGGTGAGCACCACCGGCTCCTTCTTGAGCCCGCTGATGCACAGGATCGCTGAATCCGGCTGGTTGATGATCGGCGTCGAAAACTCGTCGCCGAAGATGCCGGAGTTGGTTAGCGTGAAGGTGGACCCGCCCACCTCGTTGGGATTGAGCTTCTTGGCGCGCGCGCGTCCGGCGAGATCGGCGATCGTCCGCGCCAGGTCCACAAAGCTGCGCTGCTCCGCCTGGCGCACTACCGGAACGATCAGGCCCCACTCGAGCGCGACAGCGATGCCGAGATTGATGTTGGCGTGGTAGTGGATGGCGTTGTCGATCAGCGAGGCGTTGACCACCGGAAACTTGCGCAGCGCCGCCACCGCCGCTGTTGCGACGAAGGGCAGGTAAGTGAGCTTCACGCCATGGCGCTTTTCGAAGCCATCCTTGGCGCGCTCGCGCAGGCGCACAATGCGCGTCATGTCGATGTTATAGACGGTGTGCACGTGCGGGCTGGTGTGCTTGCTCTCCACCATGCGCTGCGCGATGATGGCCCGCATCTTCGAGAGCGGCACCACTTCACCGGATAAGGGTGGCGGCGCCTGCGGCAGGGCAGCCGGTTCGCTCGCGCGGGATGCGGCGGAGCCGCCTTCTTCCAGGTGGCGCAGAATATCGTCCTTGGTGATGCGGCCTGCAGAACCGGTGCCGCGGACGCCCGCCAGGTCCACATGGTTTTCGCGGGCAATGCGGCGCACCAGCGGCGAGGAGCGGAGCTTCTGGCCTTCGGGCTGCGCAGCAGGCTCTTCAGCCGGAGCGGGAGCTGTCTCGACGGCCGGGGTTGCTGCGCGGGGCTGGGCTGGAGCAGCGGGCTCGGCCGCCTGTGCCACCGACGCCCCGCCGATCACCGCCACCACCGTGTTCACCTGCACGGTGGCGCCCTCCTGCACCTTGATCTCGGTCAGCACGCCCGCCTCGGGCGCGGGGATCTCGGCATCGACCTTGTCGGTGGAGATTTCGAAGAGCGGCTCGTCCTTCTCGACGCGCTCGCCGGGCTTCTTCAGCCATTTCGTGATGGTGCCCTCGAAGATGGATTCGCCCATCTGGGGCATGACGACGTCGATTGGCATCGGTCCCTCTTTCGACCTTCGTGGATGCGGCGCGGCCAGCAATCCATGCTGCCGCAGTAGGGTAGGGAACTACTTCCCCCGCGGGGAACTACTTCCCCGCCGGGAACTGCTTCCCCGCAGGGAACTGCTTCCTGCCGGATTATAAATCGCGGTAAGGCTCAGGCATTGACCGGCTTATCCTTGGCGTTGCGCAGCCGCTCGAGCTCGGGCGGAAACTGCAACGGCGTGTCCTGTGGCGCCTGCGGCGCGGCGGGGTTTTGTGCGGGTCCACGGGCAGCAACCGCCCGCAGCGCCTCCAGGCTCTCCAGCGCCAGCACCTGCTCGGCGAAGACGAAGCCGAACTGCCGCGCCGCCTGGTGAGCGATGGCCTCGAGTCCGGGCAATGTCGCCGGCCCGGCAACCTCGCGCTCCAGGCTGGTGACCGGCCGGTCGGTGATGCCGCAGGGGTTGATGAGCTGGAAGTCGCGCAGGTCGGTGGTGATGTTGAAGGCGAAGCCGTGCGAGGTGACGCCGCGCGAGACGTGAATGCCGATGGCGGCGATCTTGCGCTCGCGCCCTGCGGGCGGCAGAGTTTTGGCGGGCTTGTGCTGCGCAGGCGTCTCAGGTGTGGCGCATGCCCCCGCATCGAGGCCGCACCACACGCCGGTGAGGCCGCAGATACGTCCCGCGGGTACGCCGAAGGTGGCGCAGACGCGGATCAGCGCCTCTTCCATGAGGCGCACGAAGTCGACCGGGCCGAGCCGGCCGCCCTTGGCGTTGTGCAGGCTGCGCAGGTCGAAGATGGGGTAGCCGATGAGCTGGCCGGGGCCGTGGTAGGTGACGTCGCCGCCGCGGTTGATCTCGTGCAGAGTAACGCCGCGCGCGGCCAGCAGCTCGTCGGAGGCGAGCACGTTGGAGCGGTTGGCGTTGCGGCCCAGGGTGAGCACCGGGGGGTGCTCCAGGAGGAGCAGGGTATTGTCGATGCGCTCCTGTTGGCGCAGGCGGACCAGCTCCTCCTGCAGCCGGAGCGCCTCGTCGTAGCCCATGCGCCCGAGATAGAGATACTGGATCATCGTGTCCTTCTTCCCATCCCCGTTCTTCCAATTGTAGACAGGGGGAAGGAGACCGCGGCGCAGGTCGGCTCCACGGCTTGGGCTTTGCGGGGTTCTTTGGTAAAGTAAGGAGTGTGACCCGGATCCCCGGGTCGTCCCCGTTCAGTGTGTGGCGCTATCGTCTAGGGGTTAGGACGTGAGATTCTCAATCTTAAAACCCGGGTTCGATTCCCGGTAGCGCTACCAGAGATTACCCGCTAAAGCCCGCTAAATCAGCGGGCTTTTCATTTGCCCGGAAAACGTCCTAGCGCGTGCTGGTGGCACAAAACGCGAAATCTGTGGCACAACCTGTGGCACAGTTCTTCCAGCACAGTAGACCCCACCTCCCCCCTGAAAAACGGGGCGGGGTGGGTTTTGCCATCACTAGGCCGCGCACGAAATTTTTCTGTGTATTTGTTCTCTTCGGGCGCACACTGAGCATATGCCCCATGCACGCAGCTACCAAGGGAAACCCGCGAGAGAGCAAAAGCAAGATTTGGGTACACCTATGACGGTGATTGCCCGCAATGGCGAGGGAGATATGCCGGTGGCAATGCGAGAGCGGAATCAACACCTGCTCAATGAACGACACATTCATGGCCGGAGAACACAGGTTCGGGTCGCGTTCGAGGTGTATTGTCGGGACGGGTTACGTCCTCTCAACTACTCGCGGCTGCCGGGAAAACATATCCTCCTGGACGCACCAACTCCAGAGCAGGCGCAAGCGGCAATTGGGTTGGTGCAGCGGGTGCTCCAGAGCATAGACGGCAAGTGGTTGGCGGAGGAACTTCAATTAGGCACCGAGGGGTGTTAGGCTTTCAGCCAAGCGAATTTCCCCGTACCGGAGTCAAGAATGCAGGACACTTACGCGCGTGACCTTGACCTAATTGTGGTTGGACTCCTCCTGCTGTTTTTTATAGGTATCGCTATTCTTCGGAAACTTGATCATCTTAGCTCGATGATCAAGGAGATTCGCGAAAACCTTCCTGGCCGGCACTTCTTGGCGGAAGACGGCATACCTGATGCCCATGCTTTCTGGAAGGAGGCTGGCTTTACTATGGCCAGGATAGCCCGCATCTATGAAAAAGTTTATCTGAGGATGGATCATGACGTTACGCCGCTCAGAGAACGGATACTAAAGCGGCGCGGTGTCAACCCGGGCGAAAGCATCCCTCCGACATCGGAGCCGTGACCGATTACCCCGCAAATACAGGGCAAATTAGAATGAGTGCGGATAGCCCCTGGCGGACGCGCAGACAGTGAACGGCGGGGACGACTTCCCGCTCCCGCCTTCCGAACCCAAAAACAAGCGAGAACACCACTCCGGACGGTGACCAATGCAAGCTGCCAAAGCCTCGCCCGTGTGGGTGGGCCTCCCCCGCTTCGAGCAAGCTGTAAAGAAACTTGCTGGCCAAGAATTGAAGGCGCTTGGTGAGGCTGGTGTCGATCAAAAAATCCTTCTGCGATTGCTTGCTGATTTCGTGCGCCCTTTTGACCCCGCTCGTCTTAAGAGGCTTGGCCACAAGATTAAAGAACTGGATCGACTCGCGAGTGCTCTTGACGACATACAAAAGCGTGTGGAGAGACTAGACACATTCCCGTTTCCAAGCGCAGAGATTTCGATGGAAGTCTTGAGCATGGATCGTCCACCTATTACCCAGGCGGAACTTGAGACCATTCGCCATTGTGCCGATCAGACGCGAAAGTACGCGCGCGCCTTTTCCAATTTTCTTTCAGAATCGAAGAGGAACCTATACAGATGGCGTATCGGTATCCTCTCGGGCTACGTCCAGAACCAGACAGGCAGACCGCACGATAAGGAACTGGCCGCGCTGCTTTGTGCTGGATACGAAGCAATCCAAAGCCAAAAGGCTATGAGTGCGGACGCGATGAAAAAGGCCCGCCAATTTTTTGCGGATACAATCAGAACCTCACTGGAAATACCTTAATCAACTAATTCCGATTGTCTGTTAGTGTCCGAAGGGGAGAAAACCACCCCTGATAATTTAAGGAGTTCTCTCCCTTTTGCTGCCTCTTGATAGCGCTAATGTTTCCGCAAGGCGCGCTAGACCCCGCCATAAGCGATTAGAGAGGAGCAGGAATCGTGATTGAACATCAGGACACACTCACGCCCAAACAGGCAGGCCGATACATCGGAATCAGTGAGGCAGCGCTTAGGCTTTGGCGCGCAGAGGGCAAAGGTCCGCGTTTTTTCCGGGCCGGTGAAAAACTGGTGCGGTACCGACGCGCCGATCTGGATTCTTGGATTGAGGCCCGCTTGAGCGCTCCGGCGGCAATTGAATCGCGGTGAGAACGGAGGGTGCTACACCCCAATTGAAATTTCCGTACGATGCGGCAGAAATTGAGCGCTTGGCTCTGCGAGGCTGGCGTTTACTTCCATGCGCGGCGCGCGGCAAGAGGCCGTTGCTCAAGGGCTGGCCCCGCAATGCGTCATCCGATTTTGCAACTGTCCGCGCATGGGCCGCACAGTTTCCCAACTGCAACTGGGGTGTAGCGACTGGGATAGAATCCGGGGTGTTCGTGCTGGATGTGGACGGCGAAGTTGGCAGGACTTCGCTGGCCGCGCTGGAGAGGCAACACGGGCCGTTGCCAGTCACACTCACGTCGATCACCGGGCGGGAGGGTGGCGGCGAACATAGATGGTTCAATCATCCGACTGACCGCTGGATACGCAGCAGCACCGGAACACTGGGCGCGAAATTAGACGTTCAAGCCAATGGTAAGCAGGTGCTCGTCCCGCCTTCCACTCATCCGAGCGGGCGGACCTATCAATGGGCGAATCCCGGAGCGCCGATTGCGGACGCACCAAGCTGGTTGCTCGACCTGCTCACCGGCAAGGCTAGGCAGCAAAGGGACACACCTTCTACGCGCACCAGAATTATCGTCGAAGGCCAACGGAACGATTCGCTGTTTCGGTATGGTTGCGCAATGCGGCGGCGAGGTGCTACGCAAGAGCAAATTGAGCGGAGGTTATTCAGCAAGAACGATGATGAATGCACGCCGCCCCTGACGGTAAAAGAGGTACGCCAAATTGCAGCGAGTGCAGTTAAGTATCCCGTCGGCGGACCGGACCCGCTAGAGGCCGCATGGAAAGCTGTCTCGACAGAGACGCACAGACGCGGTTATGAAAAGTTCGTTGCTCTTGCCCGTCAGCTTCAACTCGCGCGGCCAGGATTGCCCATTGCGTTGCCTCTGAAGCGCATCGGCTTCCTGATGGGATGCGATTGGACGCAGGCGCGGCGCTGGCGACACTACGCTATCCGCGATGGATGGCTTCACCCAAAAGAGGATTACATTCGGAACGTTAAAGCTGCGCAGTTTTCGTTTTATGAGGTTTCTATTTCAACTGTCCCACTAAAGCCGAAATCTCGACAGAAACTAAATGACCCACTAGTAAAGACAAATACTGGTTTAGTGGTACACCCAGACAGTCCAAGTGTCCCACCAATATCGTTTTTTCAGGATGATTTCTCTTGCAATAACCTAATGTGTTGGGTATAGTTTTCAGCATGGAATGTCCGATTCACAAGGTTGAGCTTATCTGCTACTGCCCGGTATGCCGTGGTTCGGTGACGAGTGAACGGAAAGCAATATCTTCGCGCGAAAACGGCAAACTCGGCGGACGGCCCAAAGGCAGCAAGAACAAACCAAAGTCCAAACCGCAGAGAGAGAGGCGCTGAAATGGTCTTCAAACGTGGAAATTCGCTTTGGTACAAATTCCGCTGGTGCATCAAGCATGAAGACGGCAGCAAAGAGAACTTTATGATCCGGCGGCCCGCAAAGGTGCGGAATCGCAAAGATGCTGCGGACGTGGAAAGGGAACACCGGCGGGCGCTGTCTCTCGGACAGGTACACCCGAATGATCCTTGGCCGAAACCTGCGGTGAGCGCTCCGCCCGTGTTCCGCGCGTTTGCTAAAGAATTCCTCCAATACGCCAAAACGCACACAAAGCCCGGGACGCACGTTTTCTACGATGTGTGCCTTGATAGGCTGCTAACCTTTGCCGCTATCGCTGATGCGCCTCTGGACGCGATTACAGGCGATCTGGTGAGCCGGTACGCTCGCCATCGGCAGGAAGTGGCGGAGAATTCCGTTATCACCGTGAATGCCGATCTGCGGACCTTGCGGCGGCTGTTCCATCTGGCCGTCGAATGGGGCAAGCTGGACCGCGCACCAGTGATTCACGAATTGCCGCAGTCCAAGGGCCGTGACCGTGTGGTGAGCTTTCAGGAAGAGGCGAAGTATCTGGCGAAGGCTTCCGACAATCTCAGGGATGCGGCGATTCTGGCCGTCGATACCGGGTTGCGCCCGAACAGCGAACTGTTCCCGCTCAAGTGGGCCGATGTGGAGTTGGCAGCAAGCGCAGAATGCCCCCACGGTGCGCTCCACGTTCGCCAGGGCAAGACGGACAGCGCCAAGCGAAGCCTTCCCCTCACCCCGCGCGCTGCGGACGTGCTACAGCGCCGCAAGAAGGCCGCAGAGGGCGAAACGAAACTCTCCGCATTCGTTTTTCCGGGTGCGGGCAAATCCGGGCATATCGTGTCCATGCAGCACCCGCACGAAAAGGCTATCGGGGATGCGAAGCTGGCGAGCTTTGAATTCTATTGCTGGCGTCATACGTTCGGGACGCGTGCGGCACAGTCCGGCATGGACCGTTTCACGCTGGCCCGCCTGATGGGGCATAGCTCGCCCGCCGTGGCCGCCCGCTATTACATCCACGTCACAGAGACACATGTTGCGGCCGGATTCGGAAAGTTTGTCGAGTACCAGACGCGCAATGTAGCTGAGGGACTGGCCGCCGCATTCCCGCAAGTGAGCGGAGCGGTTCAATAGCCAATCCAGGTTAGGAGTGCTGCAAATGCGGGAGCAGGTCAACCCTGATCTGCTTCCGCTTTTCTATCTGCCATAGGTCGAATTGGGCCTGCATCCCCAACCACACTTCGGGCGTGGATGTGCCAAAGGCGCGGGCCAGCCGCACGGCCATCTCCGGCGATATGGCAGCCTTGCCATTGAGCACGCGCGACAGCGTGACCCTGCCCACACCCAGATGCTTGGCCGCCGCCGCGACGCTCATCTCACCGAGATACTCCCGGATCACAGCGCCGGGATGAGGAGGATTGTGCATACGCATATCGCTTTCCTTTCTCAGTGGTAGTCCTGATAATCGACCAGAATCGCGTCTTCGCCTTCGAAACGGAAGGTCATACGCCAGTTTCCGCTGACCGTGACCGCCCAGTGGCCTTTCAGGTTCGCGTGCAGGGAATGGAGCTTCCAGCCGGGAGCGTTCATGTCTTCCGGTTTGCGGGCGTTGTCGAGCATGAGCAGTTGAGCGCGCAGCCGGTTGGCGTGTTTTGCCTGAATCCTGGCCAGCGATCCGGTACGGAAGAACTTCTCCAGTCCCTTATGGGCGAAGCTCTTAATCACATTTCAAGTGTATCGTTAAGCGATACGGGAGTCAATTCGCGCGGATTGGCCTCTGGTTGCGGTAAAGCAGGCCGATCTTGCAAAACAGTGGCACATCCTGTGGCACATTTTTTGCAAAGTTGCCCGCAAGTGATTGAAGGCATTGAGTAGGCTATTAGATTCTCAATCTTAAAACCCGGGTTCGATTCCCGGTAGCGCTACCAGAGATTTGACGCTAAAGCCTGCTAATTCAGCAGGCTTTTTGTTTGGGTGGCATACAAAATGGCGCATGGCTTACGACCCGGTTGGCCCAGTCTCACGCGGTCGGCCTACTCGCAACCCTGCCAGTAAACCGCATTGGGCAGGATTCGTTGAACCCCCGCGGTCCGGGAGCCGCAGCACCGCCCTGTACTAGAATCGGTTCGACCAT
>DAIDLI010000129.1 GCA_027449545.1 Acidobacteriaceae bacterium
GGAGGTGAGCTTGAGCACCGGCGCAGCCTGCTGGCGCTTGTACTCGGAGCGCTCTACCAGCTTGACCACCTGCCGCACCAGGTCGAGCGGAAATCCCCGCTCCCGGGCAATCTGCTCGGGAGTCTCGTAGCGCTCCACGTAGGCCTCGAGAATGGGATCGAGAACCTCGTAGGGCGGCAGCGAATCGGTGTCTTTCTGCCCAGGCCGCAGTTCCGCCGAGGGCGGCTTGGTCAGGATCGCCTCGGGAATGACCTCGCGCTCGCGGTTGAGCCAGCGGCACACAGCATAGACGCGCGTCTTCACCAGGTCGCCAATCACCGCCAGCGCGCCCACCATATCGCCGTAGAGGGTGCAGTAGCCCACCGCCATCTCCGACTTATTGCCGGTGGTCAGCACCAGCGCGCTGAACTTGTTCGAAAGCGCCATGAGCAGGTTGCCGCGGATGCGCGACTGGATGTTCTCTTCCGTGATGTCGGGCTGCAAGCCGGCGAACAGCGGCTCGAGCGTGTGGGTGTATTCCGCGAAGAGGCCGCTGATCGGCAGAACCTCAAAGCGAATGCCCAGATGCGCTGCCAGCTTGCGGCTGTCCTCCACCGAGCCGGTCGAGGAATACGGGCTGGGCATACCCACCGCGATCACGTTCTCAGGTCCGAGGGCCTCCGCCGCAATGGCCGCCACCAGCGCGGAATCGATGCCGCCGCTCAGCCCCACCAGCGCGCGGCGGAAGCCGCACTTGCGGACGTAGTCGCGCGTGCCCAGCACCAGTCCCTCGTAGGCTGCTTGCTCGTCGTTCTCCTGGGGCTCGGCGAGAGGCGCGGCCTTGAAGGGATCCACGAACACCAGGTCTTCGCCAAAGGACGCCGCCTGAGCGATGAGCTTTCCCTCGGCATCGAGCGCCAGCGAGGAGCCATCGAAGATCAGGCTGTCATTGCCGCCCGCCTGGTTGCACATCAGCACCGGAATGCGGTCGCGGCGCGCAATTGCCGCCAGCATCTGCCGGCGCAGCGCGCGCTTGCCATACCAGAACGGCGATGCGGAGAGATTGATGTGCAGCTCCGGATTCTGCCGCATCAGTTCCTCGACGGGGTCCACGGAATAGAGCGGCTGCGGCCAGAAGTTCTTGTCGTTCCAGGCGTCCTCGCAAATGGTCACCGCCAGGCGCATTCCGTCCAGTTCCACGACCTTCTGTTCCTTGGCGGGCGCGAAGTAGCGCTGCTCGTCGAAGACGTCATAGAAAGGCAGCAGCCGCTTGTGCTGCTCGAGGAGTATGTGCCCGCGATCCATGAGCACGGCGGCGTTGACGGCGGGCTTGCCGGATTGTCCGCGGGCCGGCAGCGCCACCCCCACCAGCACCGCGGTGGAGAGATCGCGCGTGGCCTCGGCCAGTTCGCGCACCGCCTCGGCGCAGCGCGCCAGGAAAGCGGGCTTCTCCAGCAGATCGGCGGGCGGATACCCGCACAGAACAAGTTCGGAAAAGACCGTCAGGCGCGCGCCCTGCTCGGCGGCACGGCGGCTGAATGCGATTACGGTCTCCAGATTTCCAGTGAAATCCCCAACAGTTGGGTCTATTTGCGCCAGCGCGATCTTCACGACATCAGTTTATCGCCCGGCGTGGAGAGGAGGCGGCGCATTCTGCAACCTGGGCCGCTGCTTCCGAGTCGAATGGAATGGATGCAGTAGAAATGCCGCGGCTCAGCCCGCCTGATGCGGCGGAGAAGGAAAGGAACGAAATGCCCGTCCTGCGCAACTGCGTGTCCTGTGGAATGAAAAACCGTATCCCGGCGAAGCATCTTGCCGACAGCGGCCGCTGCGGCGCCTGCAAAGCGGCTCTGCCGCCGGTCGCCGAGCCGATGGCGGTGGGGCCCGAGGAGTTCGATGAGATCGTGCGCGAAAGCCGCGTGCCGGTCCTCGTGGACTTCTGGGCTTCGTGGTGCGGCCCTTGCCGCATGGCCGCGCCGCACGTGGCCCAGGTGGCCCGGGATCTGGCCGGCCAGGCCGTCGTGCTCAAGGTGGACACCGAACAGCATCCATCCCTGGCAGCGCGCTACAACGTGCAAGGCATTCCCAACTTTGCCGTCTTTGCCCACGGCACGCTCCAGTTCCAGCAGGCCGGGCTGGTGGATGCCAACACCATGAAGGACTGGCTGGCGCGCGCCGCCTGAACCTGAGAAAAGTCAGACCGGAAAGACGTAGGCATCCAGCGTCAGAAACTCCCGGATGTGCGGGTCCTGCGAGTTCATGAAACCGCGCAAAGGACCGAAGAAGCTGGCCCGCCCTCCGTCCAGGAACAAAACCTTGTCGGCCAGGCTTTCGGCAAAGCGCATGTCGTGGGTAACCACGATGCTGGTGTAGCCGAGCTGGGTTTTGAGGCGCTGAATCAGGTTGCCAAGGCGCCGCGCGATCAGCGGATCGACCATGGTGGTGGGCTCGTCGTAGAGCACGATCTCGGGTTGCGCGGCAAGAGCGCGCGCAATCGCCACCGCCCGCTTGCGGCCGGTGGAGAGGCTGGCGGGCAAGTCGTCCACAACGTCTTCGGCGCCCACCAGAGCAATCAGGCGCTCGACCAGGCTGTCGATCTGGTCGTCGGCCAGACTGCCTCCATGTTCGCGCAGCGGGAATGCGACATTCTCGCGCACGCTGAGGGAATCGAAGAGAGCTCCGTTCTGAAAGACCATCGTGATGCGCCGCCGGATGGCGCGCAGCCCCTCTTCATCGAGGCAGGTAATCTCCTGCCCATCGACCACGATGGTGCCGGCGTCGGGCTTCAGAAAGCCCATCAACAAGCGCAGGGAGACGGATTTGCCGACGCCGCTGCGGCCCAGGATGCACAGCGTTTCTCCGCGCCGCACCGTGAAGCTCACGTCTTCAAGGACCATGCGATCGCCGAAGCCGATGGAAACGTGCTTGAACACGATGAGGGGCGGACCGGGCGGCGGCGCGCCGGGAAGAGACTCCTGATCGGTCTCCTCGCCGCTCTCCAGCACGTCGAGGTCGGCGGCCAGCGGTTCCAACGGTTCGGGTTGGTTCGGGGAATCGGCCATCTCTCTTCCAGCTTACGCAATGGGATGCGCGGCGAGCGCTTCGGCGCGGTCCAGTTCCTCCGCCGTGTTCACATTCAGAAACCACGCGAACGGCGGCAACCCGGCGGGATGGCTCACCTGGCCGGGCTGCGCCAGCAGCTCGACCGGGAGGACGGACACCTCTTCGCCTGTCTGCGCCGCGGCTGTGCGAAAGGCGGCAAAGCAGCCGCGGCGGCCTTCCCTCAGTTCCCCGTCGAGCACAGGAAGCAGATCGCGGCGCAGGACCACCGGGAAGGTCTGGGGAAAGCCATTGACGGAAGCCAGGGTTACCGCGGCGCCTGCCAGTTGCGCATGGCGCAGCAGGTAGTCAAGCAGCGACACGGGCAGCAGTGGAAGATCGATGGAGAGAAAGAGCGCGCGGAGCGACGAGGTTGAGCCCAGCGCGGCGCAGATGCCGCCCAGCGGCCCCTGATCGGGTTCGGGATCTTCAAGGACGGGCGCAAAGGCTCGCAGTTCGCTCCTCGCGCCGGCAATGGAAGCAGCCAGCCCGGCATCGCGCAGCAGGCGCACCGCGCGGGCGGCGAGCGGCTCGCCGGCGAACCGAATCAGCGCCTTGTCTGTGCCCATCCGGCTCGAGCGGCCGCCGGCCAGGACGAATCCCGCGGCGTCCGCTGAGCCGGCAGGCTTCAACGGCCCGCCTCCTCAAGAAAGCGGATCAGCGACTGGATGCCCAGCTCGAAGTTCTTGAGGTTGAACTTTTCGTTAGGCGCATGCAGGTTGTCGTCGGGCAGGCCGAAGCCCATCATGACGCTGGGCTGGCCCAGGTGCCGGTCGAAGTCGCCGACGATGGGAATGGAGCCGCCGGAGCGGATGAAGACGGTGTCCTTGCCCCAGACCTCGTGCAGCGCGCGAGTTGCTGCCTGGATGTAGCGGTTGTCGACCGGCACCATGCAGGGGTCGCCGCTGTGAATCAGGCGCACGTCCAGCTCGACACCGGCGGGGGCAATCTTCTCCACGTAGCTCTTGTAGAGCGCGAAGGTCTTGGCCGGGGTCATGCCGGGGACCAGGCGCATGGAGACCTTGGCCAGCGCCTTGGCGGGAATGACGGTCTTGGCGCCTGCGCCGGTGAAGCCGCCGGGCATGCCGTGCACGTCGAGGGTGGGGCGCGCCCAGGTGCGCTCCAGCACGCTGTAGCCGGATTCGCCGACCAGCGTCTTCGAGCCGACCTCGCTCTTCCGATATTCCTCCTCATCGAAGGGCAGCGACTTCCAGGCGGCCAGCTCTTCCTTGCTGGGCGGAATCATGTCGTCGTAGAAACCGGGGATCAGGATGCGGCCGTTCTCGTCCTTGAGGCGCGCGATGATCTGGGCCAGAGCCACAAACGGATTGGGGGCCGCGCCGCCGTACATGCCGGAGTGCAGATCGGTCTTGGCGCCGCGCACCTCCAGCTCGGTGTAGATCATGCCGCGCAATCCCACGCACAGGGTGGGCAGGCCGGGGGCAAAGAGCTCGGTATCGCAGACCAGCGCAAAGTCGGCCTGGAGATCGGCCGGCTTGGAGGCCACGTAGTCGGCGATGCCTTCGCCGCCCACCTCCTCTTCACCTTCGAAGATCACGCGCACATTGATGGGCAGCGCCTTGTTGGCGGCCATCAGGGACTCGAGCGCCTTGACCTGGGCCCACACCTGGCCCTTGTCATCGACGGCGCCGCGGGCGTAGATGTTGCCGTTGCGCTCGGTGGGCTCGAAGGGCGGCGTGTGCCACTCGTCGAGCGGATCGGCAGGCTGCACATCGTAATGGCCGTAGACCAGTACGGTGGGCTTGCCGGCGGCATGCAGCCAGTCGGCGTACACCAGCGGATGCCCCTTGGTTTCGAGCAGGCGTCCGTGCTCCATGCCGATGCGGCGCAGTTCGGCAAGCACGAACTCGGCGGCCTTGCGGCAGTCGCCCTGGTGCTCCGGCAGGGTGGAAATGGATGGGATGCGCAGCAGCGCCTTCAACTCGTCCAGGAAACGCGGGTGGTTTTGGCGGGCAAACTCCACGGCAGATGATGACATACGATCACTCTCCTGCTACCGATCTCAATGCAGAGAAGAGTATACGGCGGCGGGCGGCTTCGGAAGCGTGCTGCGGAACTCTGCTCTTGCTACGGCTGCCCGAGGGACAGGTTGTCGGTTGGGCTATGATCGGGTCCGCTTGCCGGCGCGAATCTTGCGAATCTCTTCCATCCGGGCGGCGAGTTGCTTTTCGCGGCCCTCCTGGGTGGGGCGGTAGTAGCTACGGCCGCGCAGCGAGTCGGGCAGGCAGTCCATGTCGGCCACCTTGTCTTCCTCATCATGGGCGTAGCGATAACCCTTCGCGTAGCCTAGCTCCTTCATCAGTTTGGTGGGGGCGTTGCGCAGGTGCAGCGGCACCGGCTCCTGGCGGGTGCGTTCGATGTCCTCCTGCACCGCGCCGTAGGCGGTGTAGACGGCGTTGGACTTGGGCGCGAGCGCAAGATAGACGACCGCTTCGGCCAGCGCCAGGTCGCCCTCGGGCGAGCCGAGAAAGTCCACCGTTTCCTTTGCGGAGAGGCACAGGTTCATCGCCTCGGGCGCGGCCAGCCCGATGTCCTCGATGGCCATGCGCACGATGCGGCGGGCGAGGTAAAGCGGCTCCTCGCCGGCGGCGAACATGCGGCCCAGCCAGTAGAGCGCGGCGTCGGGGTCGGAGTTGCGCACGCTCTTGTGCAGCGCGGAGATCAGGTTGTAGTGCTCCTCGCCTTCCTTGTCGTACATCAGCACGCGGCGCTGGGCGGCCTCGGCGGCGATGGCTTTGGTGATGCGGCGGGAGGCAGGGGCTGAAGCCCCGCTCTCAATTTGTTGCTGTTTCGGCACGGCTGAAGCCGTGCCCTGATACAGAGCCTCGGGGACTGAAGCCCCGGAAGACCAGGCGGGCTGGACGTACGGGCTAAAGCCCGTACCCTTCAGTTCCCGAGATTCGGGAAGTGGGCCTGGGGGGGCGGCGCTCACCAGCCGGGCCGCGACTTCGAGGGTGTTGTAGGCGCTGCGGCAGTCGCCGCTGGAGTAGCCGGCGATCAGCTCCAGCGCTTCTTCGTCGGCGGTGAGCTCCTGCGTGCCCAGCCCGCGTTCCTTGTCCTCGAGCGCCTTGCGGAGGAGCTGCACGATGCACTCTTCGCGGAGCGGCTGGAGCACGTAGACACGGCAGCGCGAGAGCAGCGCGGAGATGATCTCGAAGGACGGGTTCTCGGTGGTGGCGCCGATCAGGCGGATGGTTCCGCGCTCCACGTAGGGCAGGAAGGCATCCTGCTGCGCCTTGTTGAAGCGATGAATTTCATCGATGAAGAGGATGGTGCGCGAGTGCAGCTCGGCGGCCTTGGCGGCGTCGGCCATCACCTGCTTGATCTCCTTGATGCCGCTCACCACCGCCGAGAACTCGATGAAGTTGGCGCGGGTGGTCTCGGCCACGATCTTGGCCAGGGTGGTCTTGCCGACGCCCGGCGGTCCCCA
>DAIDLI010000130.1 GCA_027449545.1 Acidobacteriaceae bacterium
CTCAATCCCGGAAAGGCAGCCCCGGCGTCATGCTCTGCGACGGCATCGAACCTGCATGCCGCTTGCTCTCTTTCGCAATGTACATCGCCGTGTCCGCGGCTTTTAGCAGCATTTCCGGCGTGGCCCCGTCGATGGGATACAGTGCGATGCCCATGCTCGCCGATCCGCGCAGCAGATAATTCTCCACTTCAAACGGCGCATCAAAGCAGTGCTCCAGGCGCTGGCAAATCTCTTCCACATCGGCCTGGCTGCGCACCACCGGCACCAGCGCCGCAAATTCGTCGCCGCCAAGCCGCGCCAGCATGTCGCCTGTGCGCAGTTGTCGCCGCATCCGCGCCGCCACCTCCTGCAGATAGAGGTCGCCCACGTGGTGACCATACAAATCGTTCACTTGTTTGAACTCATCAAGGTCAAGATAGATGAGGCCCAGCACCGTAGACCGCTCGCGCGCCTTCTCAATTTGCTCATCCAGATACTTCTCCAGAGAGAAGCGGTTATACACATCGGTCAGCAGGTCGAACTCCGAGCGATACACAAGGTCCGAGTACAGCTTGCGTGTTTCCATCGCCAGCGAGGCTAACCTCACTCCCTGCGCCAGCGCGGCCGACTCTTCCTGCGCATTCGCGGGCTTGCCGCTCAGCGCCGCATGCAGAACCCCGAGTGACCCGCCCGCAGGCGACGTGATCTCCTTGCCGATGACGCGGAGTCCGCTCCGTTGTGCTGGAGTCTTCCCATAGCGGGTTCCGTCGGTCAACTCACACCAGCACGAGGCTCCGCGCAACAGAAACGTCACCATCTCCATGATGTGGTCGAGAATCTCGCCCAGCGGCCGCGAGCTATTGATGTCCTCCAGAATCCGGCTGCGCCACTGCTCCAGTTGCACCAGCCGCCTTTCCTGCGCTGCCTCCGCTTCGATCCGAGCCGTAATGGCCGCAGTCTGCTGGCGCACCTTCCTGCGCAGCGTCCATCCCCAGATGAAAACCACCAGCACAATCACCGCAAGCAGCGCCACAATCCGGAGCAGGTTGTGCGCTGTCGGCCACGGCGCCTTCGACACAACCACCAGATCGTCTGAGGTGCGCAGCAAAATGTTGAACGACGCCTTCGTGTCATACGAGTTCGAGCCCGTTATGAAGCACACGCCCGTCACTCGCACCTTCGAACCCGTCTGCAGCACCTTCATAGAGGCCAGCGGCACATAGCGTGAAGCCTCCGCTGGCGGATGCCTGTAGATCGCAGAGAAGAGATTCCCGTCGGTCGCTAGAACATACTCATCCTGCGTGGCGCCGCGCACCTGTGCCACCAGCTCGCCCTCGATCGAGACCAGGTCAAACAGATTACGGCTGCTCGCCAGCGAGTCCCACGTGCTCGGCAGCGGCTGCACCGCCTGCTGTACGCCAAGATCCCGCACCTGCGCTCCGGTCAGCGCCAGAAAGCCGTCATGCACGTCCGGAAATCCCGTCGCGTCGGCCGCGTCGCCAACATGCAGCGGAGCCATCGTCGATGTCATGATCCACAGGCTCTTCAGCCCGTCCTGCAGCACCACCATCGAGCCCGGCTGGTAGTACGTAATCGTTCCGTGTACGCGGATGCGGTCGCTCAGGTTGCTGACGTGATACGACAACAGAATCTTGTCCATCGGCGTGACCGGCAGCAGCCATGGATCGACAGCCGCGTAGCGCAGTACCTGCACATCCGACATCGTCGTCGCATGCAGCACGATCCCCGTCTGCTGCATCTTGCCGTCAAATCGCCGGGAGACCACCCCGGTCACCGCGACCTGAGCATCCAGGAGGCTGTTCGTCAGGTCTGGATTATCCACATCCACCGTGACGCCTATCTCCCCGCCTTCAAGGTGCAGCTCGAGGAGCGTGCTCCGCACGCCCGCGCTTTCGATGGTCTCGGCATCGCGCACCACGCCAAACACTCTCACCAGCCGCGCATCCAGATTGGTCCGCAGCAGTTGGTCAAACGATGCCTCCAGCGCAGGCGGAAGCAGCTCCTGGCCCACGACCGTCACGCTGTCAGCCATCACGCTCGGGCGAAACCCCCCCTGCGTTTTTCCCTTGACCTCGACTACATCGCCTGGCGCCGCCTGCACACCCGCAGCGGTCTGCACCGCAATCGCGTCGCTGCCGCTCTGCACATACAGCAACTGCTCATAGCCGCGAACATAGGTGACGGTGGCTTCAAACTCGACAGGCAATCCATGCGCCGCGTCGGTATTGCTCAGGCTGTCAATCGCGTGCACGTTGTTGAGAGGGGACGTCGCGGCTTGGGCAGCAGTCAGCACGGGCGCAGCCAGCAGCGCGCACACAAGGAGTACACCTCGTGCGGTAGGATGCCAGCCCGGCGCAGCCCCCGGCTGTCCAGCTCCCCCTGCCTTGCGCATCGTTTCGCCTTTCGCCGCCCGCCTGTTGCAGGGCCTCGTAAGCTTCACTCCATCAAACACATACAATGAGCCGTTGAGCCAGCCCCACACTGGACCCATCTTACAATTCACGAAAAACTCATCTTGTACATCTTTCAGGTCAGCAGGCCATTCTTGGAATCCCCCGAAAGTTTTCAAAACAGGTTACATACGTGGACAAGCCTCCGGGCCACTCCCCTGAGATACACTCAATCCGCAGGGAGTGCTCGCTCCAATGTCCAACCGGGAACGTCTCGCCGTTACGCAGTCCACCTTTCCAGCCAGCGGAAATCAGGCCCAGCCCACGCGAAACATTCGCGTTCTGGGCATTCCGCTCGACATGGGAGCCAGCCGCCGCGGCGTGGATATGGGCCCCTCCGCCATGCGTGTCGCCGGCCTCGAGGCGCGGCTTGAATCGCTCGGCCATCACGTCGCCGATGGCGGCAACATCCGCGTCGAAATCGCAGAAACCCTGGGCTATGGCGACCGCAAAGCTCGCTATCTCAAGGAGATTGCCGAAACCTGCACCCGCACCGCCGAATCCGTCGTCCAGACGCTCGAAGAGGGCCTCACGCCGCTCATCCTCGGCGGCGACCACTCCATCGCTGTCGGCTCCATCTCCGGCGTCTCGGAGTTCTACCGCCGCAGCAGCCAGAAAATCGGAGTCCTCTGGATTGACGCCCACTCCGACATCAACACCCCGGAGACCTCGCCGTCGGGCAACGTCCACGGCATGCCCCTCGCGGCACTGCTCGGTCTCGGCCCTGAGCCACTCACGCACATCTTCGGCTACGCCCCCAAGATCCTGCCGGAGAACACCGTTCTTATCGGCGTGCGAGACATCGACGCCGCAGAGCGCGAGAACATCCGCCGCGCCGGCCTCACCGAGGTCTACACCATGCGCGACATTGACGAGCGCGGCATGCGCACCGTGATGGAAGAGGCCCTGCGCGCCGCCGGTCGCGGCACCGCCGGCTACCACGTCTCGCTCGATATGGACTGGATTGATCCAGAAGACGCCCCCGGCGTCGGCACACCCGTGCGTGGCGGCGCCACCTACCGCGAGGCCCACCTCGCCATGGAGATCATCGCCGACCACGGCCGCATGGTCAGCTTTGAAATGGTCGAGGTCAACCCCGTCATCGACGAGCACAACCGCACCGCCGACCTGGCTGTCGAACTCGCCTGCTCCGCCTTCGGCAAGAAGATTCTCTGAGGGGTTCTACACTGGTGAGTTGCCGTTTTATTTTTCGAAAGTGATCTTCTGATTCCGCAATGGCCAAGAAACTCCGCGTAGGCATCCTCTTCGGTGGCCGCAGCGGCGAGCATGAGGTCTCGCTGCTCTCGGCCGCCTCCATCCTCAGCGCCATCGACCGCCGCAAGTTCGATGTCGTGCCCATCGGCATCACCCGCGAGGGCCGCTGGCTCGCCGCCGCCGATGCGCACAGCCTTCTCGAAGGCACGCATCCCACCTCCACCCGGCATCTCCGCGCGGGCGACCCCGAGGCTACGCCTGGCGCGCGCCTGCTCCATGAAGGCATCCCCACGCTGCTTGCGCCCGAGCCGCGTTCTCCCGCGGCCCTCGTCCAAAGCCAGGAAAAATCCCTCGACGTGGTCTTTCCCGTCCTCCACGGCACCTTCGGCGAAGACGGCACCATCCAAGGACTGTTCGAACTCGCCGGCATCGCCTACGTCGGCTCCGGCGTCCTCGGCTCCGCTGCCGGCATGGACAAGGACGCCATGAAGCGCCTCTTCGCGCAGGCCGGCCTGCCCATTGTCCGCCACGTCACCCTGCTCCGCAGCGACTGGGAAAAATCCCAGCGCAAGTCCATCGCCGCCATTGAGGCCGCGTTGCGCTATCCCGTCTTCGTGAAGCCAGCGAATCTCGGCTCCTCGGTCGGCATCAGCAAGGCGCACGACCGCAAGGAACTTGGCCCCGCGCTTACCCTCGCCGCCCGCTACGACCGCAAGCTCGTTGTCGAAGAGGGAGTCGGCGGTCCACGCTCCAAGGCCCGCGAGCTCGAAGTCGCCGTCCTCGGCAATGACGACCCCAGGGCCAGCGTCGTCGGCGAAATCATCCCCGGCAAGGAGTTCTACGACTACGAGGCAAAATACCTCTCCGAAGGCTCCGTCCCCATCATCCCTGCCAAGCTCACCCGCGCCCAGTCTGCGCAGATTCGCGCCATGGCCGTGAAGGCCTTCAAGGCCTGCGATCTCGCCGGTCTCGCCCGCGTCGACTTCCTCATGGAGCCTGGCGGTCGCCAGCGCATCCTTCTCAACGAGGTCAATACGCTTCCCGGCTTCACCCAGATCAGCATGTATCCCAAGCTTTGGGAGGCCACCGGCATCCCTTATCGCGACCTCATCACGCGCCTCATCGAGCTCGCACTGGAGCGCCAGCAGGAGAAGAACCGCACCACCTACACCCTGCAGGAGTAGCATGGGCGTGGCGCTGCATCGCTCCGCCACGCTGCCTTATTCTGTTTACGAGGGACCCGTCCGATGACTCTGCTCGATGCTCCCACTTTTGATGCCGCTCGCGCACGTCGCCGCGCTACGCTTCTCTACACCGCAGCGGGACTCTTCTTCGTGCTGCTCATCGGCGGCTGGTTCGCTTCCGGCATGCCCGTTGACTGGCCATGGAACTGGTGGACGCATCTGCGCGGGCGCATGGCCGCCAATCACTTCCTCGATGCCGTCCAGCAGAACGACCTGCAGAAGGCTTACGCCATCTGGAGCCACGATCCCGCATGGCAGCAGCATCCCAATCAGCACGCCGAGTATCCCTTCGCGCGCTTCGAGCAGGATTGGAGCCCCACCAGCTCAGCGAATGAATTCGGCCCCATCAAGAGCCACAAGATTGTCGCAGCGCGCCGCTCTGGCAACGTACTCATCATGGGCATCCGCGTCAACGATCTCAAAAGCAACGCGCTCTTCCTCGACTACGATCCGGCCACGCACACCCTTGGCTTCTCGCCCGTCGAGCTCTACCTCGGGCCATAGCTGCGCGACCCCGATCGCATCAGGGTGCCCCTGGTCTCGATCTTGAGACCAGGGAGTCCACGAATGCCAGTTCGCGATTTCAGCTCTGACCCTTCAGCTCCGCCAGCGTCTTCTCCAGGCTCGCCGCATCTTCGACGTTCAGCGCCTTCTGTGTGCTGTCGATCTGCTTCATCAGCCCACACAGCACCTTGCCGGGGCCAACCTCCACAAACACCGTCGCGCCCGCGCCCACCAGCGTCTGCACGCACTCTACCCAGCGCACCGCGCCGGTCACCTGCCGCACCAGCGCATCGCGCGCCGCCGCCGCCGTCGTCACCAGCCCGCCGGTCACATTCGCCGCCACGGGAATCCGCGGCTCGCCCAACGCAATACCGTCCAGCACGCGCGCCACTTCCTCCTGCGCCGGCTGCATCAACGCGCAGTGGAAGGGAGCACTCACCGGCAGCATCACCGTGCGCCGCGCGCCTTTGGCCTTCGCGAGCGCCGCAGCCTTTTCTACCGCCGCCACCGCTCCCGAAATCACCGTCTGCCCCGGCGAATTCAGATTCGCCGCCTGCACGGTCAACCCCGTCTCGCGCGCCACCTCCGCGCACGCCTCTGCCACCTGCGCCGCGTCCAGCTGCAGCACTGCCGCCATCGCGCCCTGTCCCGCCGGAACCGCCTGCTGCATCGCCCGCCCACGCGACTTCACCGCGCGCACCGCGTCGGCAAATTGCAGCGTCCCCGCCGCCACATGCGCCGACCACTCGCCCAGCGAGTGCCCTGCCGCCAGCGCCGGTGTCACGCCCTGTTCGGCCAGCACGCGCATCGCCGCCACACTCACCGTTAGAATCGCAGGCTGCGTATTCTCCGTCAGCCGCAGCTCGTCCTCGGGGCCCTCAAAGCACAGCCGCGACAGCGCAAACCCGCACGCCTCATCGGCCTCGGCAAAGGTGGCCTTCGCCACGGCAAAACGCTCGGCAAGCTCGCGGCCCATCCCAACCGCCTGCGAACCCTGCCCCGGAAACAGAAATGCAATCTTTGTGCTCATGCCAACATGGATTGTAGCGGATGGCCGCGGCCTTGCGAGATGCGCCGAACGCGGCCATGCAGAAGCGCGTGCCTCAATTCCACCGGCTCTTGTCGTCCTGTTCCTCGTCAATTTGCCGGCCCTGCCCGTCAAAGCGCACCGTGCGTCCCTGCTTGCGCATGTACACCTCGAACTTCCGCGCCGCGCGCCGCCGCTTCCATCGGTAGTACCGATTCCGCAGCCCATACCAGCGCTCGCTCATCGCGAAGCTCAGTCCGCGTCGCGAGGCCGTGCGCAGATAGAGCCATCCAGCCAGCGCGCCGCCCAGTTGCGCGAAGGCATACATGCGTTGCGTGCTGAACAGCATCGCAGTCGCGACCAGCCCGTAGATGATTGCCATGTACCGGGCCTTGATCCCAATCGTGAAGAAGAGCAGAAACTCCGTCTCGCCGTACAGCACGCCAATCGCAACCAGCAGGCCAAAGATGCCGCCGAAGCAGCCATAAAGCGGCACGGGAATCACCGAGAGTCCGAAGGCCACGCTGGCGCCATACAGCAGCGCCCCGGCCGCCGCCGTGCCCAGCACTGAGGCGCCGTAGAGCCCCATCACCCAGCTGTCGGCGTGCATCGCCTCCAGAAAGCCTGCCAGGAACCACAGCGATAGCAGCTCAAACAGTGTGCCCATCAGGCCAAAGTGCACCAGGCTGTAGGTCAGCGGCTGCCACAGTGCACCATGCAGAAAGGCAGCGGGAGAAAACGCCAGCAGGTTCACCAGGCTCCCTGCCAGCGCCGGCATCACCGCGCCCAGCACGATCAGGGCAAAGTAAGCCACCAGATTCACAAGAATCAGCCGCCGCGTCGCGCCGCGGAAATCAGGAAAAGCGAACGGTGTCGAGCCTGGCCTTCGCATAGTCCCTCACAGGTTAAACCGTCCCCGCAGCCCATGTCATCGCGGCCGCCATCGGCGGCGCTCAGCCCTTACGGCTCCGGTGCCACCGCAGGGCTTGCATGTCCGTTCGCGTCCAGCGAGCGCACTCCAAACACCACGTTGTCCATTGAGATCGGCAGCGTTGCTGTGATGGAAGCACCGCTTGCGGGTGGATCAATCAGCTTCCCATACTGCCAATCCGCCGCCGTCGTCTCGCGCCACATCACCTGGTATTGCGCAACGCGGTCGCCGGCAGGCGCCTGCCAGGTAAGCGTGGTCCCGTTGCGGAGTTCGCCGATGGTGGTTTTGCTGATTCCGCGCTGCGATGCAAGCGTGAGAAGGGGCATCTGGAGATCGACGGGCTCGCCGGGAGCGGAGGCAAGCGTGGCCAGGGTGGCGGCGTTGAGGCGCGCCACCTGCGCCAAGTAGTTGAAGTCCACAAACTCCGGCAGGTCGCCCTTGACAGGGTCACTGGAACCCGCGGGAGGGCGCACCACATCCTGGTGCTGGTGGTTATAGTCCTCGCGCCACTCTGTGAAGCGGACGGCGGCAAAGCCCTCATGGTTAAAAGCACTTTGGTCGCCGCCACGATGGTAGCGATCGGGCCTGGAGATGAGTGCGGCATGGAAAGCCGCCTGTCCGGTGGCCGGGAAGTAGACGCGGGCCGTATCAGCGATGGCACGGGCAAGCTCACGGCTGGAGGAGTCGTTTTCTCCGCCCACGGCGAGGATGCGGCGCATTTGCTCGGGCGTCGCGGCCTCCGGAACTCCCTCTGAGAAGATGCGGACGCGGTCTTTGAGCTGCAGCGTGTCGCCGCGTGTTGTGTTGCCGCCCACGATGTCGTTGTTAAGAACGGCTTCAATCTGCCAACCCTCCGTCCGGGCCAGCTGCGCCAGATGTGCCGAGCCCAGCAATACCTGCTCCTCGCCGGCCACGGCCGCAAAGACAATGGTGGCGGGTAGCCGCAGCTTGCTCAACGCGCGGGCGCACTCCAGTGAAACGGCCACACCGGAGGCGTCGTCATTGGCGCCTGGGGATGCTCCGAGATCGTCCAGGATGTCGGTGTCGCGCGAGTCATAGTGGCCGGTCACGAGCACAATGCGGTTGGCTTCTGCGGAGTCCGTTCCGCGTAGGATGGCGTAGACATTGGTGATTTGCGTGGGTCGCGGAATACGGTAGGCCCAGCGGCCTCCGTTCGCTGGATCCGCAGTAAACACATCCCGCTTGACCTCCAGGCATCCACCGCACTCTTTTGAGATCGCGTTCAACTGCAACTCAATCCAGTCCGCCGCGGCATTGATTCCTTTCCCCGGCGGCAAATCCGTCTCCATGCTTGAAAGCGTGCTCCGCGTTCCGAAACTAACCAGCGTCTCAATCGTCTTTTGTATGGAGGCCGGCTGAATCCTGGTCAGTGCCTTTGCAATGACCGGGTCTGGCCCGGCCGGAGCAAGCGGGGCGCCGTATCGCTGATAATCAGCCTGCGCGAAGCACGGAAGGGAGACCAGCGCAAGCCCGAATGCAAGAATTGATTTCGCTGCTGTCATTGGGATTTCTCCGCTTTGGGGCGTTCCATCCCACGGGCGAAACGCCGCCTCTTGACCTTTGGGCGGCTCCTCCCTAAAGCTAGAGAAGTCGTACCGCGAGGTACCGCCATCCTACAATATGCAACGCGTCACGCTGTGCAGAGGAAGATAGAACGAAGGGGAGGAGGCTGTCATGCCCAGCTGTCCTGAGTGCGAAAACAACCTGGACATTGAAGTCGATGAAGTGGAAGAAGGCGACGTCATCGCCTG
>DAIDLI010000131.1 GCA_027449545.1 Acidobacteriaceae bacterium
CTCCGACCACCCCGCCCCCGCCCATGAAGGTGAAGCCGGTGGTGGTGCCCAAGACCCCGCCTCCGCCTCCGCCGCCGCAGATCAAACTGGAGGCGCCTAAGATCGCCGTGGAGCAGCCCAAGCCGCCGGAGCCAAAGCCGATCCAGATGGAAGCCAAGCTGGCCATGCCGGTCATGAAGCAGGCGAAGCCCAACATTGTGGAGGCGCCGCAGCCCAAGGCAGCCCTCACGGCGGCGATGCCCGCCCAGACGCCGCACATGAAGACGAGCACGGCTGCGGTGCACCTGGGAGAGACGTTTGGCGCCAAGCCGAATCCGAATGCGCAGCGTCCGGCCACGGTTGCGGCCCTGGGCAATCCCTACGGAGGGATGAAGGGGCCGGCGGAGGCGCCGCATGGGGTGGTTGGATCCACCGGAATCGGCAACGGGCTGCGCGCCGGGTCGAATGCCGGGGTCTATGGACATGTGGCTTCGGCTGGAATTCCCGGGGAAGCATCTCGGGGCGGCTCGGTGTATGGGCACGTAGCCTCCGCGGGCATTCCGGCCGCCACTGTGGCCGCAACGCCGATGCAGCGCCAGAGCGCGGCGCCCGCTACTACCAATCTTGAGGTTCTTTCCAAACCGCCCGTGCGCTACACCGCGGAAGCCCGCCAGATGCATATTCAGGGCGACGTGGTGTTGCACGTTACTTTTCTGGCCAACGGCCAGGTGGTGGTGCACGGGATCGTGCACGGGCTGGGCCACGGTCTCGATCAGGAGGCCCGCCGGGTGGCTGAGCAAATCCGCTTCCGTCCGGCGACCCGCAACGGTCGCCCGGTGGACGTGACCACCAACATCACGATCACGTTTCAACTGGCGTAGCATCAACACAGCAGCGCAACAACCTTTTGAGGGCAGGGTCTGAATGGGAAGACGCACCACTATTTCAACCATCCAGGGTCTGTTCTTGCACGAGATCACCAGGAGCTTGAGATGAACTTACGGAAGATTCCCGTGAACTTCCTTCTTTTTTTTACGGTGGCCGCGGGAAGCGCGTACGCCAAGAAGCTGCCCAAGTATGAGCCCACCCGGCCCTTGACGCCGGCGCAAACCGCCCTGGTGCAGAAGGCGATCGCGCGCGAGAAGGTTCTCATCCAGGAGATCCAGAAGCGGACTCCGCTGGTGGAGACCTACATCCAGGACACTCGTCCGGATGTGAAGCTCTACGAGGTTCCGGTGGACGATCACTATATGCTGAGCCGGGTGGATTTCAGCAAGGGCTTCTTCGACAAGTCCTACACGCCGCGCTCGCAGCAGAAGCCGCACGGCTGGTTCAAGGGATCGCTGGCCTCGATTTCGCTCTTGACCAAGGCGCTGGGACTGGAGAAGTTCACCTACAATCCGACGGGATTCATGGAGATGATGTTCATCGATCCCTCGGGCTTCGACATGCAGCACTACGACTTCAGCTACGTGCGCCGCGAGTTTCTGGGCAACGTGCGGACGGTGGTGTTCGACGTGCATCCCAAGGTCGCGGGACCGGGCCGCTTCTACGGGCGCATCTGGATTGAAGACCAGGGCGGCAACGTGGTGCGCTTCAACGGCACCTACACGCACTCCACCAACGAGGACTCGTCGAAGTACTACTTCCACTTTGACAGCTGGCGGATGAATCTTCAGCCGGGCGTATGGCTGCCGGTCGAGGTGTACGTGGAGGAGAGCCAGCGGACCGAGGGCAAGGATGCGGTTGGCCTGAAGGCGCAGACGCACTTCTGGGGCTACTCCCTGAAGATGCCCACGCGTGACAGCGAGAACGTGAGTGTGAAGGTGGACGATGCGGTGGACAAGAGCGATGACTCGCAGGATGTGGGTCCGCTGCAGGCCTCGCGCATGTGGATCACGCAGGCTGAGAACAACGTCATCGATCGTTTGGTGGAAGCCGGCCTGGTGGCTCCGGTCACGCCCGGGGGCTACGAGCAGAAGGTACTGGATCAGATCGTGATCAACCTGATCGTGCCCAACAACCTGGCCTTCACCGACCAGATTCACTGCCGGGTGCTGCTTACCGATACCATCGAAGCCACGACCGTGGGCAATACGATCATCCTGAGCAAAGGGCTGCTGGACTCGCTGCCCAACGAGGAGTCGATTGCTTCGGTGATCGCAATGGAACTGGCGCACATCGCGCTCGGTCACCACATCGATACCCGCTATGCCTTCAACGACCGGTTGCTGTTCCCGGATGAGTCGACCTTCCAGCGTATCGACATGTACCACTCGGACATCGACAACCAGACCGCCGCAGCCAAGGCCCTGACCTACCTCCAGAACTCGATGTACAAGGACCGGCTGGCGAACGCGGGGCTCTACTATGAGCAGCTTCAGCAGCGCGGCCAGGTGCTGAAGGCGCTGAACACGCCCAAGCTGGGCGATTCTCTGCTCCAGCCCGACGGTACCCCGTGGATGGCGGCGCTGGAACACATGGCTCCGGCACTGAACTGGGACAACCTGAACCAGGTTGCTGCACTCCCATTGGGTAGCTGGCTGAAGGTGGACCCCTGGGACGACACTGTGCATATGCTCAACGCCAAGCGGTATGCGCCGATGAATGCACGGGATAAGATGCCGTTCGAGGTTACGCCCGTCTTCTTCCGGCTGCAGCGGTATGATTTGGCCCAGGCGCAGCCCGGCAGCACCGGGGGGACGCCGCAGGCAACCGCCCCGCAGAACGCGCAGTAGCATCTGATTGCACAACGGCGTCGCCTGGAAGGCGACGCCGCTGTGCCGTATCCGCCTTTCGGCCGTACTTCGCCGGCTGGCCATCCCGAACTCAAACCTGATTCGTTGGACGTACTTGGACCACTTTCCCATGAAACGATCCATCGTTGTTTTCTGTTCCCTCATGCTTGCCGTGCTGGCTGTTTCTGCGCACGCGCAGGTTGCGCCTTCTGCCACCAGCCACAGAACGGAGATCTATGCGGGCGGTGAGGTCTCTTTCTTCCAGCCCGACTACGCGGGCCAGGGAGTCGCCCAATCGAGTCCGCAAAAGCTGGTCGGCATCGGCGCCTATGTGGACGCCGATTTTACGCGCTGGATCCAGATCGAGGCTGAAGGCCGCTGGCTGCACTGGAATGAACTCATGATTCGCCCCCCCACGGGTTCCAGCTTCGGGATCTATCAGAACACGTACATGATTGGGCCGCGCGTTCCGGTGGGCACCTTTAAGGGATTCACCCCTTATGGCAAGTTTCTTATTGGATGGGCGTCAATGACGGAGCTTAGCGGCCGGGCCACCGCGTGGACTTACGGTGGCGGCGTGGATTACCAGCTCAGCCGCAAAATCTCCGTCCGCTGCTTCGACTTCGAGTACCAGCAGTGGCGGGTAGCGCCGACGCTGCATCCCTACGGCGGCAGCGTCGGGCTCAGTTACAGAATCTTTTGAGCGCAGTGCACGGCAGATAGCCGATCATGCACAGTGCGGAGTCGGCCGTGGATCGTGATCTGTGAGGAGCGGAGGCCTCCGCTCCTCACAGATGGGGATGGAGCTTCTCGAATCCCGTCGCGTCCTGATAGGCCCGCGCGAACGCAGCCAGCTTCGCGTCCTGGTAGAGACCCCCTAAGAACGTGAGCGAGACCGGCGTCCCCGGGCCGCCGATGTTGTCATGATTGCCGTCGTCCACCGCCGGCGGCGGAGGCGCATCGGGACCGCGCAATCCATTGGGCACGATGATGGCTGGGTTGCCGCTCAGATTGGTTGCGATGAGCTGCGCATCCGTGGAGGGCGTCACGATCACGTCCACCTTCTCGAACAGCGAGCGCATCTGCTCGATGCCCACCATCCGGGCGCGATTCGCCTGGATGTATTCGACCGCGGGATAGAAGCGCGCCACGCGGAAGGCGTTGGGCCAATCTTCGGGCCCCTGCCGTGTCAGCAGCTTGTCGCGGCCGGTCATGGTCAGTTCGTCAAAAGCGGCGGCGGCCTCGGCGGTCAGCAGCGGAACCATCGCGGACCAGGGCACGCCGGGCAGGTCCACTGGGATCAGGTGGACGCCCATTGCGCGAAGTTTCGCCAGCGCGGCCTGTTCGTAGCGGCGGTCGTACGCGCGCCGTTTGCGCTCGTCCTGTCTGGCTGCGTTCGATTCCTCGCGCTTCTTGGCTTCTTCCGGCGTCTCGCCGGGCTTGGCTTCAGCCAGCTTGAGCGGCGGCAGCGGATCGAACTCCGATTTCAGGTAGCCGACGCGCAGCGACTTCCAATTCAGGTTTGGATTCCACTGGAAGCTCGCGCGCGTGGCGGCTGGATCCTGCCCGTCTGGACCGGCGATGGCTTCGAGCACCAGCGCGCAATCTTCCACGGAGCGGCAGATGGGGCCGAGCTTGTCCATGGTCCAGCTCAGGGCCATGGCGCCGGTGCGCGGCACCATGCCGAAGCTGGGGCGCAGGCCGGAGTCGCCGCAGCGTGTGGAGGGCGAAGAGATGGAGCCGAGCGTTTCCGAGCCGATGGCGAAGCCCACGCAACCGGCGGCGACAGCAGCGGCAGGACCGGCGGAAGAGCCGCTGGAGCCCTGTGTCGGCCGCCATGGGTTGCGGGTGCGTCCGCCAAACCACCAGTCGCCCATGGCCAGCGCGCCCAGCGTGAGCTTGGCTACCAGCACCGCGCCGGCATCATCCAGGCGCTTCACCACGGTTGCGTCTTCGTCGATCATCTGGTGCTCGAAGCCGCCCGCGCCCCATGTCGTGGGGTAGCCCTTCACGGCCAGCAGATCCTTCGCGCCCCAGGGGATGCCGTGCAGCGGGCCACGGTATTTGCCGGCGGTGATTTCTTCATCGGCCTTCTTCGCCTGCGCCAGCGCGCGCTCCTCGGTCAGGGTGATGACGAAGTGCAGCTCGGGATCGTAGCGCTTCAGGCGGGCGATATACATCTGGGTGAGCGCCAGCGAGGTGATTTTGCGGGCGCGGAGGAGCGCCGCCAGTTGCGGGATGGTAGCAAAGGCGAGGTCTTCGATCTTGGCCGGGGCAGATAGGGCGGCGGAGCTGCTTCCGATCGCCGCTTCCGGGGCGCGCGACGTGTTCTTGCAGCTGGGGTCGCAAGCGGAGGTTGCCGCCGGTTCGGGGTGAAAGACAAACGCCGGTGGAACGGAGTTCGCGAGCTTCATCGCGCGGATCTGCGCATAGGCATCGCGCTGGTCGTTCAGCCCGTCGAGCATCATCTGCTTCTGGTCCGCGGTGAACGGGCCCACGCCGGCCAGTTCGGCCGCCTGGTCGATCATCTCGGGCGTGATCTTCGCCAGCTTTGCGCCGGTCCCAGGCTCCTCGGCCTGCGCGGCCAGTGTGTACAGGATCCCGGGTAGCAATGGCGAAGCGATGCCCGCGGCGGTGCAGGCGTTCAGAAAGGCGCGGCGGTTGAGGTTCATGCGCAAGTTCTCCTGGTGGAAACCTTGCGCACCACTATACAGCCTGCGGCGACCCTGCGAGCCGAGACGGCCAGCGGGCGGGCGAGTGCCGGGAGGCCCACACGACAGCCGACCGGGAGGCCGGCGCTACGGCTACTGGCCGGCGGCGGCGGCGAGCGCCTGGGCGCGGGACATCTCGTCCAGACGGCTCTGCTTTTGCGCGGCCATGTCGGCGGGGCGCAGCGGATTGGTCTGCATGCGCGCCACGTAGGCGTCCAACTTCGCGCCAAAGGTGCTGCCCAGTGCTGCGACTGCTGCTTTGGCCTGGGGCAGAATCTGACGGAAGTGAGCCATCTCATTCACGATCGTCTCGGGGTGATAGCTGAGGCGGTCGCCGGTTTGCATCGCGTCGATGAGCGCATCGGGAGGCTGAGCCACCGGCCAGCACTGCTGGAGAGCGTCGTAGGCGCCGCGCAGCCGGTCCATGGTTCCTGCGAAGCCGTCGATCTGGCTCCGCTTTGCCTCCAGCCCCGGAGCGCGCTGGATGGTGATGGTCACCTTCTGGCTGGTGGGGAAGGCCGGCGTCGGGATCACGGTGGTAAGCGTGTTGCCTTCGAAGGTCCAGCCAGCTTTGCCGACACCGCCCTGCGGCACGGGTTTGCCATTCACCGTCACCGAGGCCGGCGGCCAGTCGTTGGGCAATCGCAGCGTATAGCTGCGGTTGCGCAGCATGCCGGGGAAGCTGCCCTGCACCGGGCCGATCTCGATCTGCAGCGTGTCCTTACTGGCGGTGGCCTTGATGGGGGTGCGCGCGTAGACGCCGCGCTGGTACTGGACCGACACGCCGGAGTCTTCGTAGAGCGAGTAGGAGGTGCTTGCGCCCGCGGTCAGCGGCCACACTTCGACGATGAGCGGGTTCACCGGCCTGCGTCCGGTGTGCAGCATGGCGGGCTGCTCGGGCACGATCGCCCCGGCCTTCACGTAGACGGGAATCTGGTCGATGGAGAAGCTGCGCTCAATGGTGGTATCGCCGGCAAAGCTTTTGCCGGTGGGCCACTCGATCCAGTTGCCCGGGGGAAGCCAGAGCTTTTCCGTGGCCAGCCCGGTGCTCTTGTCGGCGGGCGCTGTCACCGGACGGACCAGCATCTCGTTGCCGAACATGTACTCGTCTTTAAAGCTGTAGGCCTGGTCGGCGTCGGGCCAGTCGTAGTAGAGCGGGTGCAGGAAGGCCACACCGCTGTCGTAGGTGCGGCGCGCCTCGGTGTAGATGTAGGGCTCCAGGGCTTCGCGAAGCTGATAATCCTTGCGCAGGATGGATGAGTACGGCTCGGGATAGGCCCAGATGCGGCGCTCGGCGTCGGGGTTCTTGGTGGTGTGGGTGCGCAGGATAGGGCTGAAGATGCCGAACTGCACCCAGCGCGTGAACAGCTCGGGACCGACCGCGCCCAGCATGTGGCCGCCGATGTCGTGGCTCCAGTAGGCGTAACCCACATTGGCGGCGGTAGCCGTGAACCAGGGCTGAAAGGCCAGCGACGGCCAAACCGAGATTGTGTCGCCGCTGAAGCCGATCTGGTAGCGGTGATTGCCGAGGCCGCCCCAGCGGTGGAAGAGCAGCGGCCGCTTGCCCTCGCGCTGCTGATCGGTGAAGTGCAAGTAGTTGAGCCACCAGGTCTGGCTGAGGCCTGGGATGTTGGTCATCATGGGCTGCTGCTGCCAGTCCAGCCACCAGAAGTCCACGCCCTGGCGCTCCAGCGGATGCAGCACGTAGTGGAAGTAAGCTTCGGCCCACTTCTTGTTGGTGGGTTCGAAGGGCACATACTTCTTCGTCGCCGGATCGATGCCCATGGCCCGCGCCATGGCGGGGTAGGCTTTCTCCCACGGCTGGATGCCTGAAGCGGGGTGCAGATTGAGCGTCACCTTCAGACCGCGGTCGTGGACGTGACGGAGGAAGTCCGTGGGATCGGGGAAGAGCAGCTTGTTCCAGGTGTAGCCGGTCCAGCCCAGCGCCTGCCCGGACTGGTCCTTCTGGTGCGCTTCTTTAAGCTGCTGCGCGTTGATGTGCCAGTCCATGTCGATAACCAGCACGTCGAGGGGCGTGGAGTTGAGGCGGAAGCCGCGGACGAGCTGGTCGAGCTCCTGATCACTGTAGGCCCAGTAGCGGGACCACCAGATGCCGAAGGCGAAGCGGGGCGGCAGCGGAATGCGCCCGGCCACGCGGACGAAGTCCTGTAGCGCCTGCCGGTAGGCATGGCCGTAGCCGAAGAAGTACCAGTCGGCGTACACCCGGGGATTCTCCGAGACGGGCCGCGGCATCACCCAGGGCCAGGGGCTTCTTTCGCCGTGCAGAAAGCGGAAGTCGGTGGAGTCGAAGAGAGGGCGGTTGGTGTCGTTGACCAGCACCCAGCCGGAGCGCGAGATCAGCCCAGGCCCGATGGGCTCGCGCGTATGACTGCCGAGGGCGCCATCGAGAGTGCGGGTGGTTCCCTGGAGATTACCGGTATCGGGCAAGCCCGGACGCCACACGGCGAGCGTTCCGCCAACGTTCAGTTGAATCGAGAGGTCGTCGGCGGTGAAGTGGCCGTCGCCTTTGTCGATGTAGGTCAGGGTGAACGCGGCGGTGACGATCTTGAGGATTTTGACGCCTTTTTCGGTCGTGACCGAGTGAGCGAAGTGGACCACGGGCAGGCGACGGTTGATGAAGACGATGGAGGCGTGGTCTTCAAACTGGCCGCTGGCCGACCATTCCATGCGGATGAGCTGCGCGGTGAGCACGGTGAAGCGGGCGTGGTCCAGCACCACCTCGGCCCTGGGGTTCGCCACCGGATTCTCCGGCGAAGGACCGGGCGGTGGGGCCGGAGCAGGGGCAGGATCTGGGTGGGTCGGCGGCTGTGCCGCCGTGATGGGCAGGGTGAAAGACAGGATGGCAAAGAGCACACTGAGAGCAAAAGGCCGGATAAGCAAGTGCAGTCCCCCCCAAAATCAGTTCGATGGCAAATCGGGTCCCATGGTCGTTGCAAAGACAAAGTTGCAGCGAAGATAAGGCAACTTCACTCCGAATCCGCTTCTTCGGATTCCTCCGCCTGGGTTCCGGCCAGCTTCTCCAGTTGATTGCGCCAGTCCAGCGACTCGACAAAGCGCCGCGACTCCCGCCAACCCGGCTCCACGATGATGTGCAGTTGCAGGAAGACCCGCGTGCCCAGCAGTGACTCGATCTTGCGGCGCGCGCCGGCGCCGATGTCGCGCAGCTTCGTTCCGCCCTTGCCGATCAGGATGGCCTTCTGGCCATCGCGCTCGCAGTAGATGGCGGCGGCAATGCGCGTGAGCGGGCGCGGGGAGTTGGGAGCGGGCTCCTCGAAGCTCTCGATGACCACCGCCGAGGCGTAGGGCACCTCTTCGCCGGTTTCGATGAGGATGCTCTCGCGGATCAGCTCGGCCACCATGAACCGCACCGGCTGGTCGGTGTATTGGTCCTTGGGGTAGTAGCGCTCGCCCTGCGGCAGCACCTCCACGATGCGGCGCACCAGCAGATCGAGGCCATCACGCTTGCGCGCGCTGACCGGGATCACCTGGGCAAAGCTGAATTGCCTGGTCAGGCTGTCGATCAGGGGCAGCAGGTCGTCTTTCTTGACGAGGTCGATCTTGGTCAGCACCAGGAAGACCGGGCAGTCGACCTTGCGCACCAGACCGAAGAGAAACTCGTCCTCGCTTGCCCAGCCGCCGCGCCTCCGCTTGGCGCCGCCGGCCTCCGGAGTGGTGTTCGGCGGGGACTCCTGCCCGGCGGCCTCTTCGGCTTCGAGGAGTTTCACCTGCCGGGTGGCGTCGACCAGCACCAGCACCAGGTCGCGGGTCTCCAGGGCTTCGTAGACCTCCTGGAGCATGCGGCGGTCGAGCTGGGAGCCCGGCTTGTGCACGCCCGGGGTATCCACAAAGACAATCTGCGCGGCAGGGTGCGCGCCCTTGCGCGCCGGCACCTCCACCACGCCGGCGATGCGGTTGCGGGTGGTCTGCGGCTTGGCGGTGACAATGGCCACCTTCTCGCCGGTGAGGGCGTTGAGAAGGGTGCTTTTGCCGGCATTGGGCCGGCCCAGGATAGCGACAAATCCGGATCGCAAAGAACTGATCTCCAGCCTTCTATTATCGCGGATGCGGCCGCGCCGCGAGGGGAAACAGGCCTGCCTGTCTGATATACCTGGGACATGCGCAGCAGCCCTGGCCGGATCGCCCTCTTTTTTCTTCTTGCGCTCCTTCCCGCGGGACTCTCTGCCCAGAGCGCTTCTCAGCCGCAGGCGGCGAAGCAGCAGACCTCCGACAGCTTCCGCTGGATCGATTTTCACTCCCCGCAGGACCAGAACATCGTGACCTGGGTGACGCGGGCGCTCCAGGTGGACAACTGGACTGCCATCCGCGAGATCGGGGTGATCTACGATGCAGCGCTGGTGGTTACCTCCGACCGGAGTAATCCGCAGGCACCGCCGGGGCAGGGGACGTTCACGGTTTGGTCGGTTTCGCTGACCAATCATGAAGTCACGCGGCTGATCTCCGGGGTGAACCTGCGCTGGTACGATCGCCTCCGCTTCGCCGATGGAACCCCGCAGGAGTGGCCGGTCCTCTACGACAATTGCCAGGATTGCCAGCCCAACACCTACTTCACCGCTTTTTATTACGATCTGCGCAGCCACGCCTGGGGTGCGCGCTGGCTCCGGGGCGGCCAGGGGGTGGTGGTCTGGAACACGGACCGGCCGGGTGGGGTACAGTGGACCCAGCTTTACGCGGTTTTGCCGGCCGGCCAGGGGCACGTGGCGCTCTACACCTGGAACCACTTCGACCACGGCAAAAATTCGGTGCCGGACGACTTCATCGTCCGTTACGACCTCGATCCCTTCAGCAATTTGGAGCGTTCCTCCCAACTCACGTCGAAACAAACGGAGGGGCTAAGACTCCAGATCTGTAGCGGTCAGGATGCGGTACAGGGGCTGGAGCGGGGGCAGGATTCGGAGCTGTGCCAGAAGCTGCTGAAGGAGCACGGCACGCGCCGGCCGGTGACCACGCCCCCCGCGAACAACCGCGGCCGCATGGGCGGGCGCTGAGGCAGTTTGAGCTTATGAACCTGCCGGGCCGAGCCCGCCCGCCGATCTGGGTATACTGGAAGCATGTCAATCGTGCGGAATGTAGCGGGCATTGCGAAGGGCATGAGCATCACTTTCCGCGAGATGCTCGAGCCGACCCAGGTGGAGAACTACCCTGACGGTCCGGGGCCGTTGCGCGGAGCGGTGTTCCAGGAGCGCTTCCGCGGGGCGCACGTGTTGCAGCGCGACGAGAATGGCCTGGAGAAGTGCGTGGCGTGCTTCCTGTGCGCCGCCGCCTGTCCATCGAACTGCATCTACATCGAGGCCGACGACAACACCTCCGAGAAGCGCATCTCCTCTTCGGAGCGCTACGCCAAGGTCTACAACATCGACTACAACCGCTGCATCTTCTGTGGCTACTGTGTCGAGGCGTGTCCCACGGATGCCATCACCCACGGCCACGGATTCGAGCTGGCGCAACTGAACGCCACCAACCTGGTGATGCGCAAGGACGATATGCTGGTGCCGCTGAGCGCGCTGACCACCGATCCGGAGAGTAGCGACCGCCGCATCCCGTAAGAAGACGGCCCGGTGGCAGCGTGCCAATGGCTGCCGCCCGGGCTCGGCTTGCGGTTCTGCGGACCTCCTTATCGCTTCACAATCTTCTCCAGCCGCGGATCCGGCCACAGCGCGGCAAATTCCTCTTCGTCATAGACCTTGTGCAGGTTCGGGAAGTCGCCGTCCTTGGCGCGCTGCAGGTACTCGAGCGCGTTTTCAATGTTGCCGTGCTTGGCGTAGGCTTTGGCGATCAGGTAATTCACCCACGCGCGCTGTTCGGGTGTTGCAATCTGAGCGATCACGCCGCTGCGGCTGGAATCCAGGATGTCAGGATCCAGCTCGATGGCGCGCGCATACTCGGTCATAGCCCGGTTGGCATCGCCGCGCCCCATCCACGCCTCGGCCATGTTCATGTGGGCGGCCGCCATTGACTCATTGAGCGCCAGCGCGCGCTTCAGTTCTTCGACAGCGGGCTTGTACTTTTTCTGGAGGCAATACAACGCGCCCAGGTTGTTGTAGAAGTGCGGGTTGTGGGAATCGAGCTTGATCGCGCGGCGGAAGCTGTCGTGCGCACCGCGATAGTTGCCGACTTTGAGCTGCACCAGGCCCAATTTGTTGTAGAGCGTGGCGTTCTTGCGGTCGTTCTTCAGGGCTTTGCGGTAATACCATGCGGCAGAATAGTAATTCTCGCGGGCGCGCGCCGCATCTCCCTGCGTCTCGTCCGTTTGCGCCATCTCGAGCCGTGCTGGCTGGCGTTGGTCGTCCGCCGTCTGAGCCCGGGACGGGGCCATGACGGCGCATGCCGCCAGCAACAGGATCATCGTCAAGAATGCGTGCCTTGGCATGGCGTGCCTCCTTTCCGCGGAGGCGTTTCGGCCAGCCTGAGTGGGAACTCTCGTGGCCGAGGACCTCACGCATCGATCCCAGTCAACACCTGCATCCGGACGCCGGCAAGGCTACAGAGGCTATCTGCCTGTTTCAGCGGCCGGTTCTCCCGTTACCAGCCGTTACAAGTCCCCGCTCCGGGCCATTGGGGGAGGCCCGGGCGGCAGAACCCGAGTGGAGTTACCATACAGCCAGCCGGTCCTGTAACCGGGCCGGGGCAGAGCGAAAGGCGGTTTCCTCATGGCCGTCGACGAACTGCTGTCTGCCGAGCTTGCTGGGCAGCGCGCGGAGTTGAGCGCGGTGCTTGCCTCCAGGGGATTTGCGCGGGCTTCGGCACTAGCCCATCTGCTTACCTACCTCTGCGAAAAACTGTTTCGCGGAGAGGCCGCTGAAATCAAGGAATATTCGATTGGCGTGGAGGTCTTCCGCCGCGGAGCGCAGTTCGATCCGGAGACCGACTCCATCGTGCGCGTGGAGGCCAACCGCTTGCGGCGCCACCTGGCCGACTATTACGAAGGGGAAGGCGCCAGCCACGCACTCCACATCGCTATTCCCGTTGGCCGGTATGTGCCGCGGTTCGAACATCACGGCGCCGGACCTGCGGAGGCCGCAGCGAGCTCCGCCCCTGCGAGCCACCTGCGCCCGACTCTTGAGCGATTCAAGCAGACCTCGCGCTGGCTGTGGATGGTTGCGGCGGTTGCCGCTGGGCTCGCGCTTGCCTGGGCGTGGTTCCACGCCCGGCAAAAGCAGGCGGTTGCGCCGTATGGAGCATCGCTCCCGGCTGCGAGCCGGTCAGTCGAAACCTCCTTCGGTCCGCCGCCTGGCCAGGAGGTGCGGATCCTCGCCGGCGCGTCGCGCAGCTTGGTCGATCATTCCGGCAAATTATGGGGCGCGGATGTCTGGTTCAGCGGCGGCAGTGCGATGGAGGCGCCGGCGCAGCATATCTGGCGAACACAGGAGCAGGGTTTCTACCGCACCAGTCGCCAGGGGGCCTTCCGCTATGACATCCCGCTCCAGAAGGGCACCTACGAGCTGCGCCTGCACTTTGCCGAGACCTTCTACGGGCCCGAGGCCAGCGGGAATGGTGGCGAGGGCAGCCGGATCATGAGCGTGCGCGCCAACGGCCGCGTGCTGCTCTCCGGCTTTGATGTAGTCACGGATGCGGGCGCCAGCAACACCGCCGATGTGAAGGTGTTTCCTGGCATTGAACCGGCCGCCGACGGCCTGTTGCATCTGGAATTCACTGCGGAGACTGGCCAGCGGGCGACTCTTTCGGCAATCGAGATTCTACCCGGGTTCAAAGCTCGCATTCGCCCGGTGCGCATCCTGACCCGGCAAACGCCGTATTACTCGAATGACAGCCAGTGGTGGAGCCCCGATGTCTATTTCCAGGGTGGCGTGCTGGCCAGCTATACGGCTCCGGTGAAGGGGAATGAAGACCCCGAGCTTTTCGAGACCGAGCGCTGGGGTAATTTCTCCTATGCCATTCCGGTGGCGCCGGGAAAATACTCCGTCCGCCTCTACTTCGTAGTTCGGCACGGAAATTGGAATCAGCCCGTGGCTGCCGCAGCGGAGAGCAGGCCGGGTGTAGAGCATGTCTTCAATGTCTTCTGCAACGGCAAGCTGCTGCTGGGGCAGTTCGATCTGCGCAAAGAGGCCGTGGCGCCCGATGTGCTGGTGCGCCGATTCAGCGGCCTGGAGCCGAACGCGCAAGGCAAGCTGCTGTTGAGCTTCGTTCCGGTCCGCGGTTACGCCACCGTCACCGGGATTGAGGTGTTGCCGCAGTAGAGTGGGAGGTGTTCCGGCCGTCGCCTCCTGTTGCCGCCAGCAGCCCGCGCAGGCGCAGCGCCGCCAGCACCTGCTCCACTTTCCAATCGAGCGCATCGCGGCCGTCCACAACGAGGTCCGCGTTGGCTGCCGAGGGGCGCACGTACTTGAGGCTCGACGGCCGCACCGTAGCCTCGTATTGCAACCGCACGGATTCCGGCGTGCGCCCGCGTTCGATGGTGTCGCGCTTCAGACGGCGTTCGAAGCACAGCGGGTCGGGTGTATCCACGTAGACGCGCAGATGGTAGAGCGGCAGCAACTCGGCATAGTAGAGCGCGAACAGCCCTTCGACGAAGAGAAACGGCCCGGGATCGATCCGTTCGGTCTGACCGGAGACGCGCGTGTGGGTGGAGAAGTCGTAGACAGGCCGCGCGATAGCTTCTCCGCGACCCAACGCCGCCACATCGCGCGCGAGCAGCGCGGATTCCATCAGGGCCGGATCATCGAAGTTCTGGCGGGATCGCTCGGCGAGGGGGATGTGACCGAGGTCGAGATAGTAGTGGTCGAGAGGGAAATGAATGCCCAGCTCGCGGGCCAGCTCCGCGGCCAGCGTGGTTTTGCCGGAGCCGGAGCAGCCGGCGATGCCCACGGCGACCGGCGGGAAGGGGAGGCGGCGCTCCATCTGTTCCGCTGCGCCACTCACGCTGTCGCTTCCAGATGTGCAGCGATCTTGGGCGCCAGACGGCTCAACAGCGCCGCGAGCTGGCGCTCCACCTGACGCCCGGTCTCGGAGACTTCTTCATGGCTCAGGGGGGCTGCGCTTAGGCCGGCTGCCAGATTGGTGACGCAGGAGATGCCCAGCACCTCCACGCCCATGTGACGCGCCACAATGGTCTCGGGCACGGTGGACATGCCCACCAGCGTGGCGCCCAGCGTGCGGAAGGCGCGTACTTCAGCGGGGGTCTCGAAGCTGGGCCCCGGAGTGGCCAGGTAGATGCCCTCGGCGAGCGAGAAGCCTTCTTCGCCTGCGGCGTCGTGCGCCAGCGCGCGCAGGGCTTTGCTGTAGGCCTCGGTCATGTCGAAGAAGCGCAGCCCGGCGCCCTTGCAGAAGCCGAAGCGTGGCTCATTGGGACCGCAGAGCGGGTTCCAGCCCATCTGGTTGATGTGATCGGCGAGCAGCACGAGCTGGCCCTGGCGATAGCCTTCTGCGATGCCGCCGGCCGCATTGGTGAGAACCACCGCCCGCACGCCCAGCGCGCCCAGCACGCGCATCGGGAAGGTCACCTGCTCGGGCGTGTAGCCCTCGTAGAAGTGCACGCGGCCTTGCAGGACGACCACTGGCGCGCCGTTCAGGCGCCCCGCCACAATGCGGCCGGTGTGCCCCTCCACAGTGGACTGCGGGAAGTGCGGGATCTCGCCGTAGGGAACGATCAGCGGCTGCTCGACCGCCGCGGCCACCGCGCCCAGCCCGGAGCCCAGTACGATGGCGATCTGCGGTGTCACGCCGCACAGCCTGCCCTTGAGAGATGCGGCCGCCTCGGCTACCCGGTCGTAATAGGTCATGCTCATGTGCTGTCGATTCGCTTCCGCCATTTTACAGGGCGCGCAGGCGAACCCATTGCAGGTGCGGCAGCATCGGATTCGCTACGCTAAGAACCACTCCGCGGATGCGGCTCATTTCTTTTGCAGAGATCCGGCGTCATCCTCATCTGGACCCGCCGGCGGCTGCATCAGTCCTGCGTGCGGAACGGCCACTCGCCAGTGCTGCGGCTGCGCAGCAGGTAGGTGGCGACCCCCAAAACGAGCAGAACGCCCGCCCAAACAAAATAGCCGCGCTGGCTGGGTGTTGCTGCGGCGTAGATCCAGCCAAGCGTTGCGATGACCACCGGCCAGGGGTAGAGCCACATCCGGAAAGGCAGATGAATGTCTTTCCGGTAACGTCGAATGGCAAAGACGGCAAGGTTGCGCGGAATGAACTGGAAGATGATCTGAATCACCATCATCGCCGCAATCAGCTTTTCGATGGAAAACCAGCAGAGCGGAATAGACAGACCGCACAACACCACAAGCGCGACGGTGGGGAACCTGCCTTTGGGGTGCAGGCGTCCGAAGGCCTTGAGGAACGTTCCTTCCTCACCCGAGGCGTAGAGTACCCGAGAATAGCCAAGCATCATCATGAAGATGCTGCCCAGGGCAGCGATGAGAATGAGCACGGTCATGACGTTGCCCGCGCCGTGCCCATAGAGCTTGCCGATGAAATCAGAGACGATCGAGTGGGACAGCTCGGCCTTTTGCCAGGGGATGACACCAATGATGGCCACGCTCATGCCTACGTAGAAGACGGCTACGGCGAGAATGGAAAAGACGATGGCCCGGGGAATGTTTCGGGTGGGGTTGCGCACCTCGCCCGCCAGATAGGTGATGGTGTTATAGCCGCCGTAGTTATAGAGGGCAAACAAGGTGGCGCTGGCCATCCCGAAGAAGAACCCGGTGGAGAGATGGAAGGCGCCAGGGGGGAAATCGAACGCCATCCTGAAATGCATGTTGAGGATTCCGGCGGCAATCACCCACAGCATGGCGCCAATCACGATCGTCAAAATAATCACAGTCAGCTTGCCGATCGTGGCGATGGGGCGGAACAGCAGGAAAGTGACGAAGATGCAGGCAGCCGCCGCAGTCAAACTTACCTCGGTGCCGGTCAGGTGCGGCACGGCGTATTGCACGTAGTCGGCAAAGCCCACGCACGCGGCGGAGATGGAAAGCGGCGCCACCAGCATGGTCTGGAAGATAAAGAGGAAAGAAAGCAGGCGGCCCCAGGTGTCGCGATTATAGGCTTCGCGCAGGTAGAGATAGGGGCCTCCGGCGCCGGGCAATGCTGCGGCCAGTTCCGCGCAGGACAAGCCGTCGCAGACAGAAACGAAAGCTCCCATGAGCCAGCCGAGAAGCGCCTGCGGGCCGCCCATGGCGGAGAGAATGATGCCCATGGTGATGAAGGGCCCAATGCCCAGCATCTGCAACATATTGACCGATATGGAGTGCAGGAGACCCATCCCGCGCACCAGTCCTGGCTCGTTCGCGGTTTGCACTTGCTGGTTGGTGGGCTGATCGAGGGACTGAGTCATAGAACGAGATCATATCTTACGCAGTAGGCAGTTTGGCGGGCATTCCGCCGCGCGCCGGGGGATGCTTCGCGGGCCTGCGACCGCCGAGGCTCAGGGGGCCTGCGATGGGTCGGGGGAACGGGCCACGTTGAGATCGATAAAGCTGTCCGGGCCGGGCGGCAGGCCGGGGGCGTAGCAGTTGCCGTCGGGGGCCTGGTTCCGGGGGCATGCAGCGCTGAACTGCTTGCGCCGCGGCGATTGCGCGTATTGCCAGACGGAGACAAACGCCGGCTGGAACGCGAGTTTCAGCGCACCAAACGGCGGCGGTTTGAGGCTGCAGCCCG
>DAIDLI010000132.1 GCA_027449545.1 Acidobacteriaceae bacterium
GCGCTGCTTGTAGGGCTTGATGTCGGTGAAGTTCAGCGGATCGGTGGAGGTGAGGCCGCCATCCACCAGCTCATAACCCGGGTCGAGCAGCAGGTCGATGCGCTCGCGGGCGCCCATCTTGAAGTGGTGCTGGCACTTCGGGCAGACGTTGAGGTTGGTCTCCAGATCGGCCTTCCAGATGGTCTGGCGGCAGCCCACACACTTGATCCACAGGCCCTCGGTACGCACGGTCTTCGTGTCCGCGCCGTTTTCAGCACGGGAGCCGGAGGCGGGGCTGGGGAAATCGCCGTTCTCTCGCTTGAACCAGGACATACCGACCCAATTGTAAACGGTGGAACGGAGGCCGGCGCTCAGCGCTTATCTTGCTGGGCGGCGCGCAGGTAGGAGTCGTCGCCTGTGATCCAGTCCTGGCGCGGAGGATTGAAGACGTCCAGCGCAACGGAGTCTTCCAGCGCCAGCACCTCGTGAGGCAGATGGGGCGGGATGCACATGATCTCGCCGGCGCGCAGGGTGACTTCCCTGCCCTCGCTGCGGAACAGGAGCGCCCCCTGCACCACATGGGTGATCTGCTCGTGGAAGTGGTGATGCTCGGGGACCAGGCAGCCCTTCTTCAGCTCCAGGCGGGCGAGCATGGTGTTGGTCCCCACCACATACTGGCGCGACAGCAGGGGCGTGAGTTCCTCGGGTGGGAGATCGGACCAGCGATGATGCGTGGCAGAAGGCATGGGCTCCTCGGGGACTTCAGGGGACAGCGTTCAGGAACAGCTTCTGAAAGGAAACTTACACCTTCGCGCTCCTCATTGGGAAACTGACGGGGATGCAGTCTCAATGGCCCCCATGATAGGGATGGCCGGTGAGGATGGTCACGGCGCGGTAGACCTGCTCGGCCAGCACGATGCGGGCGATGGCATGGGCGAGGGTCATGGGCCCGAAGGAGAGCAGGAGCTGTGCTTTCTTGCGCGCGGCATCCGACCAGCCGTTCGCCGGGCCGATGGCGAAGATCAGATGCTGCGTTCCTTGGTCGCGGCGCGCACCGATCCAGGCGGCGAAGGCCTCGGAGCTCATGGTGCGGCCGCGGCTGTCGAGCAGCACAGCCACAGGCTGCGTGCGCCCGGCTTGGCGCGCGATCCACGCGAGCAAGAGCTCCTCGTCCCGAAAGAACTCGACAGTGGATCGGGCGAACCCCGAGCAGCGATCCATAAATGTGCCGACAAGCAGGTGGGAGGGATCGTTTGCGGGCGGACGCGAGCCGACACATGCGAGGGTAAATTGCATCAAGGGCAGGATAGCGGATGATCGAGCCCGCGGGAAGGCAGCGCAACTTCGGTATTGCGGATGGCAATGTCGATGCCAATCACTTCGGGCAGTCGCTGTATATGGAAGGGCGTCCGCCGGGACGCGCTTCTTTTTAGATAGAACTTATCCACTTTACTTAGAGCGCAGGAGCACAGGTTATAAGTGTGATATAGATCACAAGTTACTCTCCAGCTCTGCTGATGTTTACTTACTAATGTGAGTTACATCACATGTTAGGCGAGGCGAGGGATCTTCATGCTACAGGCATCGATTCCTGGCGACGCGCGTAGATTGATCTCTCGAAAAGAGTAGAATCCCGTCAAAAACTTTTTACACATCTACACCGAACCATAGTCAGCCTGCGCGATTCCACGCTTAGCTTCTGTAACGCGTTTCTTTTCAATCGCCGTTGCCGGCTCGCAGAATGGCACAACTCGTGCAATGTTTTACTCACAAATTCATCGTATTCGCAGTGCTTTGCTTCGGAAGATAAGCCGAACTGGACCGGCATGGTCCGGCTCGATCCTGCCTCCCGAGGGCGTTTCGCATTTCCGGCATGATGGCGCGAACGGAGATTCTCCCCGAACGTCCGCTCGCTGAACGACAAAGCGCCCCGCTCTGATGGTCGATGGCGGTGGCGCCCAGCCTGGGAGGAGACCGCGATGAGACGCTGGTTGAACGTAATTGCTCTGGCGGCAGGACTGCTATTCGGCATGGGATTGCCGCTGGGGGCGCAGCAGGTCACGACCGTGACCGGTGGTTTGAACGGAACGGTAACCGATTCGAGTGGGGCAGCAGTTCCGGGCGCCCGCATCACCATCAGCGGTCCGCAGGGGACCCGGGTGGTCACCACCGACTCCATGGGTCAATACAGCCTGGCGGGATTGGTTCCGGGCTACTACGACGTCAAGGCAGAGAAGGAAGGCTTCAAAACCGTCCGCTCCACCCATAACGAAGTCGTGGTCAACGTCTCGTCGCTGTTGAACATCAGCCTGCCGGTGGGCAGCGCGGAAGAGACGGTGCAGGTCTCGGCCTCGGCGGTCAGCATCGATACGCAATCGACGGCCATCGCCACCAACCTGACCGATGTGTTCTATAACAGCATTCCGCTGCCGCGGCAGGTGAGCGCGATCTTCTATGCGGCTCCCGGCGTGGCTGCCGGCCAGGTGGCCGGGGCGGCCAACCAGGCAGGTCCTGGCGCTTCCAACCCCTCCATCGGCGGTTCCTCGGGCCTGGAGAATCTGTACGTAGTGGATGGCGTCACCATTACCGATCAGGCCTACGGCAGCCTGGGCACCTACAACACCTTCCACGGCTCGCTGGGCACCGGCATCAACCTGGCCTTCCTCAAGGAGGTCGACGTCAAGTCCTATGGCTTTGAGCCGCAGTACGGCAAAGCCCAGGGCGGCATCGTCATGATGGTCACCAAGTCCGGCTCCAACAACTATCATGGCGCGCTGGGCGCGTACATGCAGCCGGGAAGTTGGTGGGCGGCGCGCAAGCAGTTCTATCAGTATGGCTATCTCCAGACCTATCCCAGCGGCGCGTATTCCCAACCCCACTACGATCTCGCGGCGGAGTTCGGCGGTTATATTCCGCGCTTCCGGGACAAGATCTTCTTCTTCGGCGCCTTCAATCCGACGCTCGATCAGACCATGGCCTTCGCCAACCCCTTCTTCCCGTATGCTCCCATC
>DAIDLI010000133.1 GCA_027449545.1 Acidobacteriaceae bacterium
CGGCGGCCTGTTGGTGCATGGCGGCCGGGTCATCGCCCTCCAGGGTGAAGGGCTCGTACCCGTAGCCGCGCATCAGGTCCTCGAGCTCCTGGTGGGGGATGCGGGCGAGGACGGTGGGATTGGCGATCTTGTAGCCGTTGAGGTGAAGGATGGGCAGCACCGCGCCGTCGGTTGCTGGGTTGAGGAACTTGTTCGAGTGCCAGCTTGTGGCCAGCGGGCCGGTCTCGGCCTCGCCGTCGCCGACGACGCAGGCGACGAGCAGATTCGGATTGTCGAAGGCTGCGCCGTAGGCGTGGACCAGGGAGTAGCCGAGCTCGCCGCCTTCGTGAATGGATCCGGGGGTCTCCGGCGCCACGTGGCTGGGGATGCCGTAGGGCCAGCTGAACTGGCGGAAGAGGCGTTTGATGCCGTCCTTGTTCCGCTCGATGTGGGGGAAGATCTCGGAGTAAGAGCCTTCGAGGTAGGTGTTGGCTACAAGCCCGGGGCCGCCGTGTCCGGGACCGATGATGTACATCATGTTCAGGCCGCGGTCGCGGATCAGGCGGTTGAGGTGGAGGTAAAGGAAGTTGAGGCCGGGGGTGGTGCCCCAGTGGCCCAGCAGCCGCGGCTTCACATCGTCGAGGGTGAGCGGGCGTTCGAGCAGGGGATTGTCTTTGAGGTAGATCTGGCCAACGGAGAGGTAGTTGGCCGCACGCCAGTAGGCATCCATCTTGCCCAGCATTTCCGGGCTGAGCGGCCCCTGGCTCGTCACTTTCTCGGTCGCGGTAGGCATGGGTCGGACCTCGTGGGACGGGGGATTTGCGTGCTCAAGGGAAGGCTAGCAGCCTCCGTGGCCTGCATCGGGTGACTCAAATCACGCTGCTTTGGTGAGGCAGGAGTGGCTTTGTTGTCCCCGAAAAGCCCTTCGAGCGCGCGCCTCTTGTCGATCGGCAGCCGGCACACTGCAATTGCAGGTTCACCGGTGGCAAGCCGGACACGCATCCGGCTCTGCGCGGATTGGAGGCTGTGACCTCCGGCCGGGACACAAGTCTCATACGGTGAGCGGATTGGAGGCTGGGTGGCCAGCAGGTGACCAGATGACTCGCTCTTCATCCTGATTTCAGCATCTATGCTGGCGAAACGGCCCGACTTATGTTAATGTACTGGTTTGTTACCTCTGCCGATTTCAGGCATAAGCACAATAGCATCAGGAACTTGGATTGACTTCAAGGGCTGAAGCAGGGAAGCGATGCCGGACTATATTTACCTGATGGAAAACCGGTTGTCTGCGGATCAGCGGAGTGCGCTCGCGCACCTGCGGGAAGCGGCGCGCGAAGCGGAGATGATCCTGTTTCTGACCGGGGATGCCGTCCGCGATCTGACCAGCGGACATGCGGTGCGAGAGCTTGAAGTGGCAGTTCACGGGAATGCTCTCAAGCTGAAGAAACCACTGGAGAAACTGGGCGCCAAGCTGTGGGGCGAGGATGAGGCTTCACGGAGCCTGTATCTGTGCTTTCCGGGGACGGTGCGGGTGGATGTGCTGACCACGCAGCGGGTCGAGTTCCCCAAACCGGGCAAGGCGGTCTACCACCAGACCTCGATCCTGGAAGCGCTGAGGAGCCGGGATTTCACCGTGAACGCGATGGCGATCTCGCTGAACGAGGGCTCGTTCGGGCTGCTGATGGATCCGCTGAACGGCGCCGCGGATATCGAAGCGCGGACGCTGCGGCTGGTCTCGAATTATGGTTTTCTGGAAGATCCCTCGCTGCTGATCCGGGCGATCCGGTATAAGGCGCGGCTGGGCTGGGAGCTCGATCCGCGCACCCAGACGCGGTATGAGAACGCGAAGATGGAAGGGGTGATCGAGTCCATCTCCGATCATGCCCGCAGGCAGGAGCTGGAGCAGATCGGGCACGAGGAAGAGGGTCTGAAGGTGCTGCGCGCCCTCGAGGAAGAGGGCTGGATGAAGGTCCTTTATCCGGCCTGGAACTCGGCCAAGGCAGATGAGACAAAACTCACTTCTTTACATGAACTTGCAGTGGAATTGCTCATGCAGGGCGTTCATCCGGACATGTCCGCCGCCCAGATGCAGCTACTGACGTCGGGGATGAGCTCCAAGGACCTGGCGGGACTCAAGAAGTCGCTGTTGCGGCCGGGCTTTGTGGAGGAGTGGGACAGCCTGGACGAGCTGGCCTCGGGGTTCCAGAAGGTTCTGCTCGCTAAACAGAATGCGACACCTTCGGCGACCTACAAGCTCTTCATGAGCTACGATCCGGAAGCGATTCTGTGGCTTGGATTTACGAGCAAGAGCCAGGCTGTGCAGGAGCGTTATAACCAGTTCCTGAAGGTATGGCCGGAGGTGCGGCAGCAGATTCCGCACGCGCTGATGCAGGAGATGCGGATCACGCCCGAGCTGCCGGCCTATAACGAGATCGTGCAGGGCATCTTCCTGGAGCTGATCGACGGAAAGCTGCAGACGCCCGAAGAGATGCGCGCCTATCTGGAGCCGCATTCGCCGCCGGCGCCGCCGCCCCAGCCGACCTTTAAGCGCTCGCGCGGACGCCGCAGCGAGGCGAAGCTGAAGGAACTGGAAGAAGACGAGGAGAACGAGGAGGAACTGGGCGGCGACGAGGAGATGGAGGACGAGATGGGCGGGGAGGACGAGGATGTGGACCTCGGCTCTGCCCTGAAGCGCGGCCTGGCAGAAGAAGAGGAGGGCGCGGAAGAATCTCCCGAGGAAGAGGAAACCGAAGAAGAGGAGCAGACGCCGAAGCGCGGAGGCAGGAAGCCTGTCGCAGCACCGCCCGCGAAGGCGGCCAAGCCGGCCCCGGAAGAGAAGCATGCGGCCAAGCCGCACGGCAAGGCGCCTGCCGAGAAGCCATTGCCAGCTCCGCGGCATGAGGAGAAGGCGAAGCCCGCGCCCAAACCTGCTGCTGCAAAGACGCCCGCCAAGGCTCCGGCAGCGAAACACGCCAAACCGGCTCCGGTGAAACATGCCAAGCCCGCGGCGAAAAAATCGGGCCCCGTGCACATCACGGGCAAGGGCGGAGTGCCGCCCAAGCCGGCTGCAAAGACCGCGGCCAAGCCAGGCCATGCGAAGCCGGCTCCGGCGAAATCGGTTTCGGCGAAGTCAAAGGCTGCTGCAGCCAAGCACGCGAAGCCGGCTCCCAAAAAGGCGCTGACCAAGAAGAAACGCTGAGCCGATCGCGCAGCCGCTTTCGATCCTGAGGCCGGTCCCTTGAGGGGCCGGCCTTGCTGTTTCTGCGGGAGAACGCCGCGCTGGCGGCATAGTCGGCTTTCACGAGATCAAAACTCTGCATCGTACTTCTCTAAGCGAGCGGCATATCGCCCCGGTGGGGTGGTGTCGCCGCATGAGAGTCAAGGAGGGTAGCCCATGAAGAAGAAGCTGCTAAGTATCATCCTGCTGGGAGCCACGGCTGTGGCTGCGTATGCAGCAGACGCATCGCAGACGGTCGATTCCCGGCTGGAGGATGCGAAGACCGTGATCGATCAGATCATGGCCAATACGAGCAATTCAATCCCCGAAAACATCGCCCACAAGGCGCAATGCGTGGCGGTGGTTCCCGGCATGAAGAAGGCCGCGTTCATTGTTGGCGGTTCCTACGGGCAGGGTGTTGTGACCTGCCGAACGGCAAACGGCTGGAGCGGGCCGGTGTTCATCCGCATGGCCGGAGGGTCGTGGGGATTGCAGATTGGCGGCCAATCCACGGACCTGGTGCTGCTGGCGATGAACCAGAAAGGCTTTCAGGATCTGCTGCACAGCAAGTTCAAGATCGGGGCGGGCGTAGCCGCGGCGGCCGGCCCGGTGGGGCGCAACGCGCAGGCATCCACGGATCTGAGCATGCACTCGGAGATGCTGAGCTACTCGCGCAGCCGGGGCGCATTTGCGGGCATCGATCTGAATGGCACAACCGTCACCCAGAACACGGATGACACGAAGGCGCTCTATGGATCCAGCCATGCTTTCACGCAGATCCTGCACGGATCGGTGACACCTCCGGCGGCGGCCAAGGGATTCCTGGCGACCGTGCGGCAGTACTTTGGCGGGGGGGCGCAGACTGCCGGCGCGCAGTAATCCAGAGCTTGCAAAGAATCGCGAACAGGCCGGCACTGCGCCCGGCCTGTTCTTTTTTGCGGGCCGCGCAAAAGACTGCGCGCAGGGACTTGCACGCGGAGGAAGGCGAGTTGCGCAGTATGTCACAAAGCAGGGTGGGAAAACGCGATTGGCAGCAACGAGGGATAGAATTTTCGCGCTGCGGATGCAGCCACCGCTGGAGAGCAACGAGCGGCTCAAAGGGCGGCATCACAGCAACAGGCAAGCCGACCTACACGAGAGAGCGGAGGAATGAGATGAGCAGCGTGGATTCTATGGAGAAGCTATTTCTGGCCGAACTGAAAGACCTGTATTCGGCGGAAAACCAGATCACCAAAGCATTGCCGAAGATGGCGAAGGCCGCATCGTCGCAAGACTTGCGGAACGCCTTCGAGCATCACTTGAAGGAGACGGAAGAACAGATTCAGCGCCTGGAGCAGATCTTCGAGATGATCGGCGAAAGCCCGAAGGGCAAGACCTGCGAGGGGCTGAAGGGAATTCTCGAGGAAGGGGAGCGGATGATGCATGAAGCTCCGGAGGGGCCGCTGCGGGACGAAGCAATGATCGCGGGCGCGCAGCGGGTTGAGCACTATGAGATGGCTGCGTACGGGACAGTGCGCACCTATGCGGAGCGGCTGGGCAAGCAGCAGATGGTGCAACTGCTGGAGCGGACTCTGGAAGAAGAGAAGAACGCCGACAAGAAGCTGACCGAGGTATCCGCCAAGGTACACGGCCAGGTGCGGCGCGCCGCCTAAAGTGCATGCCCCGTTTGCAGGGCCGAGCGAGACTGCGGGACGGGAGCCGAATGAACCCCCAGCCCCGGCGGCGGAGGCCGATGCGGATGCCGCCGGGCCAATGTTTCTCCGATCAGGAGCGGGTCATGAAGTTGGTCATCGAAAAACTGCCCGATCTTCGGGCGCTGTATGTGAAGCAGTTACGCCTGCTTCTCTCTGCCGAGGAGCAGATTGTCCGCGGATTGCCTGTGATGATTGAGACGGCAACCGATTCGCAGTTGAAGCAGGCCTTTCGATCGCATTTGCAGGAGACGGAAGGGCAGGTCGAGCGGCTGCGCAGCATTCTGAACCGGATTGCGGGCGAAGCCGAACCGCTGAAATGCAAGGTGCTGGCGGCGCTGATTGACGAGGCCGAAGACATGGCCCAGGACTCGGCGCACGACGCGGTGCGGGATGCGGCGCTGATCGCCTCGGCACAGCGAATCGAGCACTACGAGATCGCGGCTTATGGCGCGGTGCGGCATTTTGCGCACGTGCTGGGACGGGACAGCGACGCCGAGATGCTGAACCAGACGATTCACGAGGAAGGACACGCGGATCATCTGCTCACCAGCATTGCGGAACGCGTGAATCCGATCGCGCGAAAGGCGGCGGCGTAAGGCTGCCGGGGAGCGAGTAGCGGGTCCAGCCTTCCAGATGCGCCAGACGGGCGCAGGAGGAGGCGTGTGGCTGCTGCGGGGCGAGCGGGACGCTACCGGTGAAGATGCGACCAGCGGCGTTGGCGGGTTTCAAAGAAAAACGCAGCGCCGCATGTGCGCTGCGTTTGCCATGTGGAGGGAAGTGCCTGCTCTGGCGGTAGTTCAGACGGAGCGACGTCCGCCGGTGATCAACTGGATGAGCAGTACGACGACGGCTGCTACCAGAAGAAGGTGAATATACCAGCCGATCACATGGAAACCGATCCATCCGATCAGCCACAGGATCAAGAGAATTACGAAGATCGTCCACAACATGGATGTGCCGCTCCTAGGGGCAGTTCCAGAGTTCACTTGCCTCGTTTGAGAACCGTCGAACGCGGCGTTTTCCTGAAGGAGAACGCCACCCAGCAGCTGCGATTTCGGATCCAGCACCTCTGGAAGTGCTGCATCCGGCAGCATCAAGCATTGGCCGGTGAGATGTTTTATGTCCCTGTCGCGGTTGTCTATGACAGCAACAAACGGCGGGGCGCAGGGTCGGCTGCGCGGTCTGCCGGCGGGCAGAAAACCCGTAGATTCGGCGGGGCTTCTAACCGGGGTTAATGGTCCCGGAGCGAGACCCTGAGGAGAGGTGTGGAGGAATGGCTGCGATGAATGCTTCCGATGTTCTGGTGGAAAGGCTGATTGAATGGGGCGTCAACACGATTTTTGGGCTTCCCGGCGACGGCATTAACGGCGTCTTTGAGGCGCTGCGCAAGCGGCAGAAGGAGATCCGCTTTATCCATGTGCGCCACGAGGAGGCAGCGGCGTTTGCGGCCTGCGCCTATGCGAAGTTTACGGGCAGACTGGGTGTGTGCATCGCCACCTCCGGTCCCGGTGGCATTCATCTGCTCAATGGCCTTTACGACGCCAAGATGGACCAGGCACCGGTGCTGGCCATTACCGGCATGCAGCACAGTGACATCATCGGGACGTTTTCGCAGCAGGACGTGGAACTCGACAAGCTGTTTATCGATGCCTGCGTGTACAACGAGCGCGTGATGAACGGCGCACACATGGAGAGCGTGGCGGACCTGGCGGTGCGCTCGGCGATCACCAAGCGCGGTGTGGCCCACGTCACCATTCCTGTGGATGTGCAGGTGCAGGAGATGAAGGTCGGGCGTTCGCCGCGCAACCCGGTGAACCATACTTCTACGATTCCGGCGTACCCCGAGCACATGCCGCCGCAGATCGATTTGGAGCACGCGGCTGACGTGCTGAACCGTGGCAAGCGGGTCGCCATCCTCGCCGGCCAGGGCGCGCTGCACGCGACCGACGAACTGGAGAAGGCGGCGGAGGTGCTGGGGGCACCCATCATCAAGGCGCTGCTGGGCAAGGCGGCCGTTCCGGACGATAGCCCCTACACCACGGGCGGCATCGGCCTGCTGGGCACCGAGCCTTCGCAGGACGCGCTGGAGGCGTGCGACACGCTGTTCATCATCGGCTCTTCGTTCCCCTATATTGAGTTTCTGCCCCGGCCGGGCTCGGTGAAGTGCGTGCAGATCGAGATCGATCCGCAACGCGTAAGCCTGCGCCACCCGGCAGATGTGGCGCTGGTGGGCGATACGAGAGTGTGCCTGCGCGCGCTACTGCCGCTGCTCAAGCAGCACGACCGAGGATTCCTGAAGCGTGCCCAGAAGGGCAAGGCGCACTGGGAGAAGTCGCTGGAGGAGCGCGGCACGAACGCGGCGCAGCCCATGCGGCCGGATGTGGTGGGCTGGGAACTGGGGAAGCGCGTTCCCCACGAGGCGATCATCACCTCCGACTCCGGCACCATCACCACCTGGTGGGCGCGCTATGTGCCGGCGCTGCGGGGACAGAAGCATAGCTGCTCCGGGAACCTGGCGACCATGGCGTGTGGGCTGCCGTACGCGATCGGCGCGGCGGTGGCGTTTCCCGACCGGCCGATTTACTGCATCATCGGCGACGGCGGGCTGAGCATGCTGATGGGGGAACTGATCACGATTGCGGCCTACAAGCTGAACATCAAGATCATCGTGATCAAGAACAACACGCTGGGGCAGATCAAGTGGGAGCAGATGGTCTTTCTCGGCAACCCGGAGTTTGCGTGCGATCTTTATCCGGCAGATTTTGTGCGGATCGCGCAGGGCTGCGGCGTGGAGGCGATTCACATTGAGGAGAGCGTGCGTTGCGGCGAGCAGCTCGATCAGGTGATGAACCGCCCAGGGCCAGTGCTCATCGAGGCAGCGGTGGACCAGTACACCCCGCCGATGCCGGCGAAGATCCGGGCGTCGCAGGCGGCGAAATTTGCCGAGGCGCTGATGCGCGGCGAGCCGAACCGCACCAAGATCGTGCTGACCAATATCAGCAATACGGTGCGGGAGATCGTGTAAGGCAGCGAGTCGGCGAGACGGCGAGGCAGCAAGTCGGCGAGACAGCGAGTCGGCGGGTCAGCGAGGGGGACGAGGCGCTGACCCGCTTTTGCTGGGGCGCAGGCGCGCGGATGGAGAAAGGCGAAGCTGATGCCGTGCGTTCTGAAGCGCAAAGCGGCGTAGCCGCGGCAGCTCGCCGGCGCTGCTGCCGCCTAGGAAGACGCAGCCGCGGGATGCAGCGCGTGTCGCGCCGCATTCGGACATCACCCATTCTGCCGCAACTGCGATGATTCGGCCGTATCGTTCCCCATCAACGGGCGTTACTCAAGTCGCCGCTGCAGCCGGGATGGCCGCACCGGCAGACCAGTTCGGTTTGATTCCCCGCACCCTCGCAGTGAGCGCTGCAGTACTTCGAGCCATCGGCGGGTATGCAGTCACAGGGTGCATTCGCGCACTTTTTGGGAGTTGGATGCTTGGCCATGGCGTCCCTCCTTGGCCGGTGCCAGGCGCCGGGTGGTCCGGTGTCTGAGCAATAGTACCCCCAAACGGAGGAACGCGGCAGGGGGAAAGACCTGGAGCTTCGCCCTGGATGGGATCAGCGCAGGAAGGCAGCGGCGAGCCCGCCGTCAACCGGGACGACGTGCCCGGTGGTGCAGCGCGCCCGAGGACTGGCCAGGAAGAGGATGGCTTCCGCACAGTCGGCGGGGAGGATCTCCTTGAGGGTGAGGGTGCGCTCGGCGTAGTAGGCGGAGAGGCGGCTGCGCAACTCTTCCTCGCTGAAGGATTCCTGAAATGGGATTCCGAACTGGCGGAGCGAATCCTTGACGACATCGAGCGTGAACATGCCTGAGCCCTTCACCACCGGGGCGGGGCTGATGGCGTTGACGCGGATATTGGGCGCGAGTTTCACAGCCAGGTCGCGGACCAGGTGCGCCAGTGCCGCTTTGCTGGCGGCATAGGCTTCGCTGGCTGCGCCGGGAATCACCGCATTGGGCGAACTGACGAAGAGGATGTTGCCATGCAGGGTCTGGTCGGTGAAGATGCGGGCGACCTCGTCGGCGAGGAAATAATTGGCGGTTACGTTGAGCTCGAGGGTGGAGGCCCAGGCGGCGTCCGGTGTCTCACCACCGGGAGAAGCCGGGTAGACGGCCGCGGTGTTGACCAGGATATCGACTCCGCCGAAGGCGGCCACCGCCTCGTTGAGCGCGGTTTTCACGGAATCGCGCTGACGCACGTCCACGGGGATGGTGGTGACGAACTCGGGCGAGGTAAGGGTCGCCAGTTCGGTGGCGATACGGGCGCGGGCATGCTCGTTGCGATCGGCAACCACGACGTGGGCGCCGCGCGCGGCGGCCAGACGGGCTACCTCGCGGCCGATGCCACTGGCTCCGCCAAAGATAATGGCCACGCGCCGGCTGAGCTCTTTTTCGGGAGGCTGGCGGCGCAGCTTGGCGTCTTCGAGCGCCCAGTACTCGATCCGGAAGGCCTCACGAGCGGGCAGCGCCACGTAATTATCGAAGACCTTGAAGCTGGCGGGATCCATGCCCGGGGCGCACTGCGGGACCGGACCTTCCACCTTGCCGTCGCCGAGCAGGCTTGCGCCCTCCATCACATGGATGGCGTTGGTATAGAACTCGCCGGTGATGCGGGCTTCGGTCTTGTTTTTTCCGAAGCTGAACATGCCCAGGCCGGGGATAAGAACCACGGCGGGGTTGGCATCGCGGATGGGCGGAGAGTCGGGTGCGGCAAAGGTGCGGTAGTAGGCGCGGTACTGCTTGCGATACTCAGCGAGGCCGAATTCGATATTTCGGCGCAGGGCGTCGAGGCCCTCGTTTGCCGCCCAGGGTACAAACAGCGGGCGGATTTTGGTGCGGATGAAGTGGTCGGGACAACTGGTGCCGAGGTAGGCCAGCTCGCGCGCGAAGGCGGAGTTGACGAACTGCATCACCTCGGGCGCATCGGAGAAGCTGGCGATGTAGCGGCGCTGCGAGCTGACGCGCCCACGCAAGAAAGGGGCGATGGCGATGGCGGCATCGCGGCGGTTGGGGCGCGAGGGCACAACCTCGCCGCCGAAGCGGATGGGGCCGCGCGCTTCAGCGCAGCGGGCGAGGAATTGCCCGAGCTGGTCGATGATGGTGATGGTGTTCAGATAGCAGTCGCGCTGGGTGTGTCCCCAGGTAAAGAGGCCGTGGCCACCGAGCACGATGCCGTCGCAGCCGGGGTTCGCGTCGACGGCGCGGCGCATCATCAGGGCCAGTTCGAAGCCGGGGCGCTGCCAGGGAATCCACACCAGGGAGTGGCCGAACTCGCGGTTGAACTGCTCCATCCTGGCTTTGCCATTGGCCGAAGCGGCCAGTGCGATGGCCCAATCCGGGTGGAGATGGTCGATGTGCGGGAAGGGAAGGAAGGCGTGCAGCGGCGTATCGATGGATGCGGCTACTGGGTTGGCGCCGAAGGCGCAGATCGAATAGAGCGGCACCACTTCGTCTTCGTATTCGGGGCCTTTGTAGGTGCGTTCGAGGGCCAGCACTTTTTTCTCATAGAGCACGGCAAAGCCGTTGCGCTTGATGCTGCCCAGATCGCCTCCGGAACCCTTGACCCACAGGACCTCAACGGGTTCGCCGCTGAGGGGATCGGTGTCCATGACTTTGGAACTGGTGTTGCCGCCGGCAAAGTTGGTGAGGCGCAGATCCGAGCCCAGAAGGTTGGAGCGATAGCGCAGCAGTTCCGGCTGATCGAGCGTGGCGGCGACGGCCGGGTCCCAACGGTCCTCGAGAAACCGGAGGGTGTGGGAGGCGGGGCTGGCGGTGGTCATAAAAGAGCCTTCCGGGGCAAGCGAATACGTACCCATCATACAGCTATCAGCTCGCCAAAGTTCGCGTGAGCAAAGGGTTTACACCCAACAGGGCGCCAGAATCGGGTCGTGGCGCCTTACCGGCGGGCCGCAAACCGCCGGCTCCGTTCCGCAGTTGGCTGCGGCCGTGCATCCCAGTTGCTTATTTTCGCGTCTAACCCTGCGAGTCGCTGTAACCTATTGTCTACCGCTGCGGACCTCGGGCACCGATACTTAGACTGTCCGGTGAGTAGGGCCGGATGCCATTCGCTTCTTCGTTGACTGTGGGTGAGGTCGACCCCGGTTTATTGCGTTTCAGGCAGCAACTTCTCCTGTAATCGGGGGTTGTTTCGAACGAAAGGCTCAACATCCCAATGATGAAAACGCGTGTCGTTTCCCTGTGCGCCTTGATGAGTGCACTCTTCGCCAGTGTGGCCGCGGCGCAATCCTCGGCACCCGCCGTCCGCATCGTTCACAAGATTGACGCAACCGAACTGGTCTCGTTAAAGGGCAATGTGAATCCGAGCGCCATTGCGGCCACGGACCGGGGGCCGGTGAGCCCGTCGCTGCCGATGCAGGGCCTGACCCTGGTCTTGAGCCGCAGCGCCGAGCAGCAGGCGGCCTTCGATGCGTTTGTCCGGGGCCAGTACGATCCGGGCTCGCCGAACTTCCATCGCTGGCTGACGGCGGCGGAGGTAGGCAAGCAGTTTGGGCCGGCGGAGGCGGACATCTCCACGTTGACGAGCTGGCTGGCGAGCCAAGGCTTTCGCGTGACCAGCATCGCGCCGGACCGCATGACTATCAACTTCACCGGCACGGCGGCGACGGTGGAGAGCGCCTTTCATACGACGATTCACAGCCTTTCGGTGCGCGGCGTGCCGCATATCGCGAATTTGACGGCGCCGCAGATTCCGGCGGCGCTGGCGCCGGTGGTGATGGGTATCAAGGGATTGCACAACTTCCGGCCGCATCCGCTGCACCGGACCGGTGGGCTGGTGCAGTTCAATCCGGATGCGCACGGCTGGCAGCGGCTGGAGGCCGGTCCGGGGGTGAGCCTGGCAGCAGGCGGCGTTCCGGCGACTTTGGCTGCGCGCAAGCAGCCGGGCGTGGCTTTTACTTCGCTTGGCCCGCAGTTCACGTATAGCGGCACCAATTACGTGGTAGAGGATGTTGCGCCGGCCGATTTTGCAGCGATCTATAACTTGCCGACGGGGTGGCCGACTTCCAACAACGGTTCCGGGCAGAAGATTGCGATCATCGGCACCAGTGACGTGAATGCCAGCGATATCTCGACCTTCAAGAGCACCTTTGGATTGCCGGCAGGATCGGCGCCGATCACGGTGCATCCGAGCGGCGGCTCCGATCCGGGAGTCTGCACCAGCAGCACCAATGTGTGCGGCATGGGCGACCTTGAAGAGAACAGCCTGGACGTGGAGTGGTCGGGTGCGGTGGCGCCGGGGGCGCAGGTCGTGCTGGTGAACGAGGCCTACAACAGCCAGACCAATCCCACCAACGATCCGATCTACGACTCGGCGCAGTGGGTGGTGAACAACACAGGCGTGCAGGGCTCGAACGTCTACGGCATCCACATCATGAGCATCAGCTACGGTTCCTGCGAACTGGGCATGGGCACGGCCTCGAACGTGGCATACCACAACCTGTGGCAGACGGCGGCCAGCGAAGGGCTGGCGGTGTTTGTGGCCTCGGGCGACTCGGGTTCCCCGGCCTGCGACCAGGGCATGGACGGGCAGGAGGGCAACCCGTATTCGGCGCAGTACGGCCTTTCGGTGAACGGCATCGGCTCCTCGCCTTACAACACGGCGGTCGGCGGAACGGACTTTCAGTGGTGCAAGCCCTCGTATAACTCAAGCGGCACCTTCCAGGGCTGCGGCGCCACCAATGCGGCCACGTACTGGAATTCGAGCAACGCGACCGATCAATCCACGGCTAAGGGCTACGTGCCTGAAGCGCCCTGGAACGACACCTGCATGAACCCGACTCAGGCCGCGTTCATCGAGAGCCTGGCGCCACTGTTCAGCCTCAGCGCACCCAGCAATCCGGAAGGCGCCTGCCAATTCATCTACAAGAACTGGTACGCGATGTACCAGCAGCAGGCGAACAGCGGTGCTACGCAACAATTCGTGATTGCGCCGATGGTGGATACGATCGGCGCGGGGGGCGGCGCCAGTAATTGCGTGGTCAATGATTCCAGCACCTGCCAGGCATCGGCGACCAGCACGGGGTCGAACTATGGCAGCCTGGCGCTGAACAACGACGGATGGCCGAAGCCGCAGTGGCAGGCGAATGTTCCGGGGATTCCGGGCGACGGAGTGCGCGATCTGCCGGACGTCAGCTTCTTCGCCGGTGACGGATCTCTGAACAGCGCCACGCTGGTGTATGTGTCGAACGTGACCTCGGGCACGCAGTCGGTGAACGGGACCAAGATGCTGGAGATTGGCGGCACGTCGGTGGCGACTCCGGAGATGGCCGGCGTGATGGCGCTCATCAACGCGAAGGTGGGTTCGCCGCAGGGCAGCCCCAACCAGGAGCTGTACACGCTGGCGGCCAACCAGAACTATTCGAATTGCAGCGCGGAAAAGGGAACTACCTCGAACGGCTGCTACTTTAACGACGTCGACCAGGGCACGATCTCGATGGCTTGCGCGGTGAGCAACCAGACGCTGGAGGGCGGCGCGCAGTACGACACGACGACCAACCAGTGGAACGTGAACGCCACCACGTGGGCCGCGGTGGCATCGCCCAACTGCACGGCCCTGAATTCGGGCGATGCGGTGGGCACGCTGGTCAGCTCCGGATCGACCCCGGCCTACAATGCCGGTGCTGCCTACGATCAGGCCAGCGGTTTGGGCTCGATGAATGTGGGCGACGTGATTGGCGCCTGGCCGGCGAGTACGGTGGGCTCGGCGACCGCCGCGGTGAACTTTGCCGCGTTGACGCCGATCAACTCCAACCAGAGCGTTAGCGTGAAGATTAAAGTGGCGGGTGGCACCGCCACGCCGACCGGCAACTTGACACTGCTGGCCAGCAACAGCACCTTCAGTGCCGGCCAGACGCTGGACAGTTCGGGCAGCGCAACCTTCACGATTCCGGCGTATACCTTTACGGCCAGCGGTACCGTAACGTTGACCGCGAACTACAGCGGCGATGGCAACTATGCAGCGGCGAGCAATACCACCACGCTCGCGGTCACGTATCTGCCGCCGGGGACCTACACGATTGGCAGTATTTCGCCGGTCACGATCTCCTCTCTAGGGAACCTCTGAAAATCGCCGAGTTATAAGGCCGCCCGGCTTTTCTT
>DAIDLI010000134.1 GCA_027449545.1 Acidobacteriaceae bacterium
GCGCGCCGCAGCAAGCTCCAGCGCCACCCACAGGAAGGGCGCGAAGGCCAGGGCAATCCGCACCGACCCGGTGACCCGCCGCAGCACCGCAATGCCCAGCCCGAAGACGCCCCAGTACAGGCCCAGCACCAGGCTGAAGCCGACCAGCAAGAGCGCCGAAACTGGCCCCGGCAACCCGCCGTAGATCGCCATGGTGTCGTAGATCCAGTAGCAGTTCCCGGCGTACCAGAGAATCCCCGCCAGATAGCCGAGCAGGAATCCGCGCCGCACGCTCCTTTCCGGAGACGTCAGCACCGCCCACAGCAGCGGAGCCAGTCCCAGCCACGCGAAGACCGTGCGCCAGGCCGGCAGCGGCCCCGCGAGCGGAAAGGGCAGCTCCAGCAGCCCCGCCGACAGCGCGGCTGCGATCCACAGCTTCCACTCCGCAATCCGGCGCGCTTTCTGGACGCCGGCAATAGCGCTCGATTCAGCCATCTGCATACAGGGCCGAGTGTATCGCATCGGCAGGGGCTGAAATCCAGCCGCAAAATGGACTAGAATCTTGGCATGTCCATCGCAATTCTCGCCATGCACGTGCTCGAAGTGTTGTTCTTCGGGGGCCTGGTCGGCTCAGCGATCGTGGTCGTCATCAGCTTCGTCGAGGACAGCCGCGAGCTCTTCGAAAAAGATTGAACGCCCTGAGCTTGAGCGGATGCAGGGCTCACTTTCCTTTTTCGTTTGACACCGTCGCAATCGGGCAATAGACTCAGCGCAGGGCGGCCGAGGATAAGGCCGCTTGTTATTTAGAAGCGCCGGCAGCGCGCCGGTCTTTTTTTTGCGATGGCCTCTTCTCGAACGACCGTAGCTCCGCCGTCCGACCGCGTTCGACTCATCGTCGCATCGTCGGTGATGCTCACGTTCATCTCCTTCTGGCGCGCCGCCGCCATCGTTCTCAACGATCTTGGATCTTCAGCCTTTTACGCCGGCGGCATCGCCGAGCAGGCCATCGGCGCTTCCGCCCCCTGGTTCATTCTCGGCATCATGCTCTTCAGCTTCGCGGTCCGCGCCGTGTACGTGGAGAGCTGCTCCATGTTCACCCGCGGCGGCGTCTACCGCGTGGTCAAGGAAGCCCTGGGCGGAACCTTCGCCAAGATCAGCGTCTCGGCGCTGATGTTCGACTACATCCTCACCGGCCCAATCTCTGGGGTTTCGGCCGGCCAGTACATCACCGGGCTCATGAACGAGCTCATGACCGTGGCCAACCAGAGCCACTGGCTGCCCCCCGCCCTGGTCGACGCCCACGGACATCCCTTCCAGTTCAACATGGATTACACCTCGGCCCTCTTCGCCGCCCTGGTGACGATCTACTACTGGTGGGAGAACATCAAGGGCATCGAGGAATCCAGCGACAAGGCGCTGCGCGTCATGCAGATCACCACCGTTATGGTGATCGTTCTGCTGGTCTGGGGCCTTTACTCGGTCTTCGCTCAGGGCGCCCATCTTCCTCCTGCGCCCACCCCGGCAAATCTCAAGTTCAGCACCGACGCGCTCGGCTTCCTGCGCGGCTCCAGCCTGCCCATCTTAGGCCTGTTCGGCATTCTCATGGCCTTTGGCCACTCCATCCTGGCCATGAGCGGCGAGGAGACCCTGGCCCAGGTCAACCGCGAGATTCAGCACCCCAAGCTCAAGAACCTGAAGCGCGCGGCCATCATCATCGCCATCTATAGCCTCATCCTCACCGGCGGCGCAACGCTGCTGGCGTCGATGCTCATCCCCAGCTTCCCGCGCACCCACATCTACCAGGACAACCTGATTGCCGGCCTGGCCATGTACATGACCGGGCCGCTGATCGCGCGCATCGCCTTCCGTATCTTCGTGGTGGTGGTCGGCTTCCTCATCCTCTCGGGCGCCATCAACACCTCCATCATCGGCTCCGTCGGCGTGCTCATGCGCGTCTCCGAAGACGGCGTGCTCACCGACTGGTTCCGCATGCCGCACAAGAAGTACGGCACCAGTTACCGCATCGTGAACCTGGTATTCGTGCTCCAGATGTTCACGATCATCGTCAGCCGCGGCAACGTCATCATGCTCGGCGAGGCATACGCTTTCGGCGTCATCTGGTCCTTCACCTTCAACAGCCTGGCCATGCTGGTGCTGCGCTGGAAGTACAAGGGCGAACGCGGCTGGAAGGTGCCGCCGAACCTGCGCATCGGCAAAACCGAGATCCCCATCGGTCTGATGTCTGTCTTTGCCGTGCTGCTGACCACCGCGACGGTCAATCTCTTCACCAAGACCGTGGCCACCATCAGCGGCGTCGCCTTCACCATCACCTTCTTCATCATCTTCGCCATCTCCGAGCGGGCCAACCTGCGCAAGCACGAGCGCACCGCCCGGCAGATGAAGGACCACTTCCAGCTCGAGCATCAGGAGACCATCAACCGCGAGTCGGTCGCCATTCGCCCCGGCGGCCTGCTCGTGACCATGCGCGATAGCAATAATCCCTCCGCCCTGCGCTGGGCGCTATCCCGGACTTCGACTGAAGAGCGCGACGTGGTGGTGGCCAGCGTGCGCCTGATGGGAGCCGGCGGCCCCGAATACCTCAATGCCGATCAGCAGTCCTTCAGCGAACACGAGCAAAACGTCTTCACCAAGGCCGTCTCGGTGGCGGAGAGCTTTGGCAAGAAGGTCTCGCTCCTCGTCGTTCCTGCCGCGGATGTCTTCTCCGCTCTGGTGCAGACCGCCAATTCGCTCGAGGTGGAGTCCGTCGTCTCGGGTATCTCCACCTCGATGAGCGCCGAGGATCAGGCCTTCCACATGGGCCAGGCCTGGGAGGCTTTGGCGCAGCCAAAGCGTCAGTTCAACTTCATCGTGGTGGACCCCAGCGGCGAGCCCAGGATCTTCTACATCGGGCCGCATGCCCCGGCGCTCAGCGCCGAAGACGTGCAGCTTGTGCACCGGCTGTGGCTCAATATGCGCCGCGATCCCAGCATGCAGGAGCTGCACCACAGCGACATCATCACCTATGCGCTGACCCGCCTCGCCGGCCAGTACGCCCGCGAGAAGAACGAGGTCCTGCGCGACCTGCGCAGCTATCGCATGAGCTCCGGCAGTCCCACCATGCGCCTGCCCGGCCAGCAAGCGGAGGGCGAAGGCATCGTGCCTTCACCCAAGGCCATCAAGCAAACCAGAGACCAGTAAGACAGGGAACGAGGGAAAAGGGAACAAGGGAACAAGCGACAGAGGCGATTGGCCGTGGCCAATCGCCTCTGTCGGTTTAGGCGCAGCTCTCATCCCATTCCGAGCACCCCTTCGAGGCCGCGGCCACGGCTGAGACCCACGAACGCCACTCTTGTTCCCTCGTTCCCTTGTTCCCTTGTTCCCTCGTTCCCTTGTTCCCTTGTTCCCTCGTTCCCTTGTTCCCTCGCCCCCTGCCTCTACGCCACGTAGTCTTCGCCTGGCTTCCACTCCACCACCTGCACGCCAGAGCCAACCAACTCGGCCGTCTGCGCCGGCGTTCCGGTCAGCGGCGGAAACGTACCAAAGTGAATGGGCAAGATCACCTCAGGCTCCAGCAGCCGCGCCGCCAGCGCCGCTTCGCGCGGTCCCATCGTGAAGTGGCCGCCGATCGGCATCATCACCACCTTGGGTGCGTAGAGCTCGCGAATCAGGCTCATGTCGCCGAAGACGGCTGTGTCGCCGGTGTGGTACAAAACCGGGCCGTCCGCCACGGTGAGCACAAAACCCGTGGCAATCCCCACGTAGTGCACGCCCTTCTCGTCCTGCGCCGCCGCCGAGTGCTTGGCCTCCACCATGGTGGCCGCCACGTCGTTGAGCTTCACCGTGCCGCCCAGGTTCATCCCGATGGTCTGGCTCACCCCCTGCTGACCGATGTAGCTGGCCAGCTCGTAGATCGCCACCACCGTGGCGCCGTGCTTCTTGGCCACCGGCACGGCATCCGCAATGTGGTCGAAGTGCCCGTGCGTCAGCAGCACGTAGTCGATCTTCGAGGGAAGCTCAAAATCCTTGGGATACTTCGGGTTCTGCTGAATGAAGGGGTCAATCAAGATGGTGGTGCCCTGGGGGGTCCGCACCAGGACGGTGGCATGTCCAAGCCAGGTGATACGCGTTCCCTTGGTTGCGCTCATCGATTCCTCCAACCGCGATCATGCCTTGTTCGGGTCCTCCGGTTCAAGCCGCGCCCCGGTTCGCGCCGGCCTTGACTCCTCTTCGGCGACGGACTACTCTCTTCTTCCATAGGCGAACAAATGGCGAATACACAGCCCCTCTTCCCCATCCTTCCCGCCCAGTCCACTTCTCCTCTGGCGCGTCGTGCCGCTTCGGCCCCGCTTGACTCCACCGGCTGCCTGACCGAGTACCGGCCGCTGCCCTCCCGCTCCATCCTGTCGAAGGTCAACGGCCGGCGCATGCTGCCCTTCTCCTACGCCATCAATCCCTACCGCGGCTGCGAGTTCGCCTGCCGCTATTGCTATGCCCGCTACGCCCACGAGTTCCTCGAGCTGCCCCCGGAAGAGTTCGAGCACAAGATTTACTTCAAGGAGAGCGCCGCATGGCTGCTGGAACAGGAACTGCGCCGCCTCAGGCCGGGCGCACAGGTAGCACTGGGGACCGCCACCGATCCCTACCAGCCCATCGAGCGCCGCCAGCGCGTCACCCACTCCATCCTGGAGGTCTTTGCGCGCACCCGCGGATTAGGGCTCGGCCTGGTCACCAAGTCCACGCTCATCCTGCGCGACCTGGACCTGCTGCGCGAGATCGCGCAACGGCACACCCTGACGGTGCACCTCACCGTCACCACCATGGACACCCGGCTGGCCAGGATCCTCGAACCGCGCGCCCCGCGTCCAGACCTGCGCATCGCGGCTCTCGCCCAACTGCGCCAGGCGGGCATTCGCGCCGGCGTGCTCTGCTCGCCGGTGATGCCCGGCATCACCGACGCCCGCAGCTCGCTGGCGAGGGTTGCACGAGCCGCCGCAGGAGCGGGCGCCTGCTTTTTCGCGGCGGGAGCGCTCTTCCTCAAGCCCTGTTCCCTGCCCACCTTCCTCAACTTTGTGCGCGCGCACTTTCCCGATCAGCTCGCGGCCTACCAGAAACGCTACGGAGCCAGCGCCTTCGTCTCGCCGGAGTACCGGCGGCGCATCGCCGATGTGGTGGATTCCGTCTGCCGCGAGTACAAGCTGGGCAGGCGCTATGATGAGCGGCCGGACAGTCGGCCGGAGCAGCCGATTGAACTGCAACCGTGGCTGCCGTTCGCAGGGTGATGGACCGGAGAGCAAAGACTGAGCCAGCCGCAAAGAAGGGACCCGTCCTGCTGGGCTCAGCGGGTCATGATCACTTCCGAAAGCGCGTCCTTGGCCAGGAACTGCTTGTGCCCGCTCCAGCCGGCGAACAGCTTCTCAATGCTGCGGTTGGTAAACGAACGCTGAATCGGAAAAGGCTCGGAGAGCTGCACCTCGATGTCGTTGCCGGGGGTTACGTGAAAACGGCAGTTGAGCGTCTCCTCGCCCTGGGTGCGGGTGTGGAACAGCGCCATCACCTGGCCCCCCGGACTCATGGACGCGTGCAGATGCTCCACCACGGGCGCCACGAAGGCCTCGGGCAGGTAGTCGAGCGCAGTCCAGAGCAGAACCACATCGAAGAGGCGCCCGGCGAAGTTCAGCGTCTGGTCGAGAAATCCCTGAACATTCCAGATGGGCTTGCCGTCCTCGTCCTCGCCGGTCTTCCACTCCCCGGTCCAGGCGTCGTGCACCAGATCGGCCATAAACAGGCTGTGGCCCAGGCTTGCCAGGTAATTGATATTCGTGGGCGAGGTAAAGCCCACATCCATGATGCGCAATCCAGGCTCCGCCTCGAGCCGTTTACGCAGCATGGTCCACGCGCCGGAGTGGCGCGGAAGCCGCGGCCCGCTCAGACCCTGAGCGGGAGCCGGGGAACTCTCCTGTTTCTTCCAACGACCTAGCAATTCAACCTCGAGAGGAGGGACACAAGACTTCAGTCTCTCCAGACGGCCGCTGTTCTCAGGCCACGCCGCCGGCGGGCTGAGCGGCAGACACATCCGCCGGTTTGGCGGTGGCGCCCTGGGTCAGGTCCACCTTGCCTCTGAAAACGGCATTGTCTTCCACGGCCAGGCGCAAGGCGCGAATGTCCCCCTGCACCACGCAGCCGGAGCGCAGTTCCACCCGTCCGCTGGCAATTACATTGCCCTGCACACGGCCCAGGATCAACACGTCGCGGGCGCTCAGGTCGGCGGCCACTTCGGCCGAAGGACCCACTGTCAAACGGCTCTCGCTCAGCGTGATCGTGCCCTCGATGCGGCCGTCCACGATCAGATCTTCACTACCTTTGACTTCGCCGCAAATAACTACGCTCTTGCCGATGCGCGCGGGAGCATTCTCAACTGCCATGCACTCTTCCTTCCGTCGGCCAATGAATTGGGGCCTCTCTGCACTGTATGCAATCAGACCCCCTCGTTCCAAATTCTTCAGGAGCCGGGCTAATTCCTTGGCGTCTAATGTAACACGGCCCTCGGGAAGAGAAGAAAGGACGGTCGCCCGCTACACTGATGCCAGTGCGCCGCATCGTACCGACTGCGTGCCTTGCCCTCACGGCCTTCTTCCCGGCCGTGCGCGTCGCCGCGGCCGCACCGCTCTCCCCCGCGCAGTCCCAGGCCCTGGTGAACGCCGCCCTGGCCAACGAACTTCGCGCCGCCCAGGACACCACCCACCCCATGCGCTACCTGCTCCGCAAGCAGACGCCGCGCCTGGCCTCCACGCGCGAGATCTGCGAGACCAAAGACGGCGCCGTCGCCCGCCTGCTCTCGGTCAACAGCATTCCTCTGGGACCAGTGGCAGAGCAGAAGGAAATTGCGCGGCTCGAGGAACTGCTCCGCGATCCCGGCCGGCAGCGCCATCGCAAACTGGCAGAGGCTGCCGATACCGCGCGCGCTTTGGAAGTGCTGCGCCTCCTGCCCCGCGCCTTTCTCTACCAGGACATTGGGCCCGGCGAAGGACCTTCAGGCGCCATCGAGCGCTTTCGCTTCGAGCCCAACCCGCGCTTCTCCCCGCCCAGCCTGGAAACCGGGGTGCTGACCGCGATGGCGGGCGAGATCTGGATCGACCCCGCGCAGCAGCGGGTGACGCGGCTCGAAGGCCACCTGCAGCAGAATGTCAGCTTCGGATGGGGCCTGCTGGGAAGGCTCTACAAAGGCGGATGGATCCGCATCGACCAAGCCGAAGTTGCACCCGGCCTGTGGCGCACCGTTCGGCTGCAGTTGCAGATGAGTGGCCGCGTGCTCTTCCGCATCCGCAACTTCGATCTCCTCGAAGAAGAGACCCGGTTCGACCCGCTGCCGGCAGGCATCACCTACCAACAGGCCATTGATCTGCTGCTTGCCAGGGAAGAAGCACGCCGCTAGCCCACGACACAGTCCACGGGGAACGAGAGCCTCACGGCGTTATGTCAGCACGAATGGAACGCGGCCAGGTCGGAAGCGGCCCGGCTACGCATTTGCGTTGGGCGTAACCAGATGGTGCGCAATCGCGAACAGCGCCAGTTCCAGCCGGGTGGAGACGCCGGTCTTGTCGAAGATGTTCGAGAGATGCCGCTTCACAGTCTCTTCGCTGAGCGTGAACTGCTTGGCGATATCGCGGTTGGAGCAGCCTTCCACGATGCAACCCACCACCTCCAGCTCGCGCGGGGTCAGGCCGTAGGTTTTGCGCTGCGGCACCGCCGCCTTCTGCATCAGCTCATGCAGGGCAGCCACCAGATTCACCACGCGCTTGCCACCAATCCAGTAATCGCCCGCGTATACCGTGCGGATGGCGGTTTGCAGGTGATTGGCCAGCGCATCCTTGAGCACGATCCCGCGGGCGCCGATTTGCAGCGCCTCGATCACCTGCTGGGTGGTAATTGTCGAGGTGAGCAGAAGAACTTTAGCGGTTGACGGCCCGTTCATGATGGCCCGCATGGCCTCGAAACCCGGCAGGCGCGGCATCGAGACGTCGAGCAGCAGAATGTCGGGCTGCAATTCCAGCGTCTGGGTAATAGCCTCATCGCCGTCGGTCGCGTCGCCCACGACTTCGAAGCCGCCCGCTTCCATGAGCATGTTGCGGACGCCGATGCGGACGACGGGGTGATCGTCAGCGATCACAATTCGGATAGGTCGATCCATGAACCCTGTTTCCCTCCCGGACTGGATGGCCGATCAGGCCGGTAACTCGTCTTCCAGCATACGCTGCAAGGCCTGGGCGGCAGTGCGCAAATCGCGCAACAGAGCCCGGCTGTTATCTAACTGGTTATTGTCCGGACCGGATGCTTCCAGTAGTTCTCCCAGATGGGCTGCCTGCAGCGCACCCGCCATGCCGCAGCCGCCCTTGATGGCGTGCCCGATGCGGCGCACCTCAGCGGCGTCATGCCTGGAGATCGCAATACCCAGGGCTTCGATGCGGCGCTTGAGATCGGCGGCCATGGCCGAATAAATCTCGCGAATGGCCGGCTCCGGCATCATCTGGCGGAACTGCCGGATCATCTCCGCGCTCACCACCGGCCGGCTGGAATCCAGGAAAGACACCTCGGTTTGCGGGGAGCGGCCCTGCAAAAGCCGGTGCAGCTCGGCAGGGCTGAAGGGCTTCAGCAAAACGCCATCAGCAACCGCCGCCATCTCCGCCGGCGGCTGGCTGCCGCTGATGAGGTAGAGAGCGGCGCGCGCGCAGAGCCCACGTAGCGCGGCGATCAATTGCAACCCGCTGAGACCGGGCATTTGCACATCGGCAAGAACCACGCCGGGATCGCAGACCCGCGCCTTGAGCAACGCCACGGCAGCCTCACCGTTATCGGCGGTATGCACCATGTATCCGCTCAGGGTGAGTATGGTCGCAATCACTTCGCGGCTCACAAGGTCGTCGTCGACGAGAAGAACGACCGGAAGTTCGTGCTGCGAGCCAGGGGGGAGCATGGGACTAGTGTAGTGCGCCCTCGCGGGAAATCACCCTAAAATAAAGCGGTTGGTGCGCGCGATTCAGCTTTCGGGAGTGCCCGACACCGGTGGATTCTGGATGCCTGCCTCTTCGGATTGCCACCCGCCGGCTACTCTTCGCGCAGCACCTGAAGCGGCCGCAGGCCCAGCAGGCGATAGCTGGCGATCCAGCCCGTCGCGGTGGCCAGCACCGCGGTGCCCGCCAGGGCAATGGCTGTGGCCGCCCACTCGATGTGGAAGACGACCTCCATGCGGTGCAGCAGAATGCGGGTGAGAACGTTGGCAAAGACCACGCCCACCGCTCCCGCCAGCAGGCCCAGTACGCTGAACTCCACGCTGAAGGTGCGCACGATGCGCATGCGCGTCGCGCCCAGGGTCTTCAGCACCACTGCCTCCTGCATGCGGCGGAAGCGGGTGCTGGCGATCGACGAGGCAAGGATCATCAACCCTGCCAGAATCGAGAAGCCGGCCAGCAGCCGGACCACGAAGGTGATCTGATCGACCACGGTCTCAATGCGGGTCAGCACGTCGGCGATGTTCACCACGGTGATGGACGGATAGGCGGCAAAGAGTCCGCGCTCCATCTGCGGAATCTGCTGCGGAAGCAGATGCGCTTCGCCGTACCAGGTAGAGCCTTGTCCTGCGGCGATGCCTGAGGGAACCACGAAGTCGAGCCGCGCGGCGAGATGCTCGCCGTCGGCGCGGTAGATGGCGGCCACGCGCAGCGCGTGCTGAACGCCCCCGGTTTCGATCTCGAAGGTGGAACCGACACCAAGATGCAGGCGCTTGGCGAGCCACTCGGCGACCGCAATCTCCTGGGCGCTGCCCTGCTTCCACCATGCGCCGGAGAGAATCTTGTCGCCGGTAGGCGGCGCATCTGCCCAGGTGAGCTCTGCGTTACGCAGGCGGCGCACCGGAACGTGCTTGCCGCGCATCTGCTCCAACGGCTCGCCGTTGATCGCGACGATGCGGCCGGTAATGGTGGGGATCAGTTCCAGCGGCGTCGTCACGCCCGGCTGCTGGGCGAAGAACTGCTTCACGCCGGCAAGCTCATCGGTCGTCACGTCCACCAGAAAGATGTTGGGCAGCTTGGGCGAGGCGGTCTGGTGCAGATCGCTGAGCAGCGCCGCCTGCACCAGGTAGACGGTGAGGATGAGCATCACGCCGGTGCCGAGCGCAGCCAGCACGGCGGCGGACTGGTTGCCCGGACGGTAGAGATTGGCGAGGCCATGACGCAGCGAGGACGGCAGGCGCAGGCGCACGCGATCGAGCACCAGACGGGTAGAGCGCAACGCGACCCACGCCAGCAGCAGCAGCACCAGCAGCGCACAGGTAAAGATCAGCGCGAACCAGCCGCCCACCTTGGGCGAGTCGGTGAGACCCCAGGCGATGCCGCCCAGCGCCGCCACCACAGCGATGGAGATGCCAAGCTGGAGCCGGCGTTGCCACCAGCGCGCGAGCCAGCCGCGCAGGCCTCCGGTGGTGTGCTCCACCAGGCGGCGCAGCACCAGCACCGGGCGGATGCTGCGCACATCGAGCAGCGGCGGCAGGCAGAAGAGCAGCGTGGTCAGCAGCCCTGTGCAAAGACCGGCAAGCGCCTCCTTCCACGGAAAGACCAGCGCCGGCTTGATGGTGAGCAGATGCCCGAAGGCTTCGGGAAGCCCGGTCATCACCCCAATGCCCGCGGCGACGCCCACCAGGCCCCCGGCCAGGCCGAGGCCGAGCGTTTGCAGCAGAAAGATGCGCAGCAGATCGGCCGAGCCCGCGCCCATGGCCTTGAGGATGGCCAGCATGTCCATGCGCTGTTCAAGATGAGCGTGCATGGCCATGGCCACGCCGATGGCGCCCAGCACCATGGCGACCAGGCAGATCAGGCTGAGAATCGAAGTGGCATTGTCCAGGCCGCGGGTGAGTCCCGGATTGCCTTCCCGCCAGTCGATCACCTGGGCATCGGGCAGCGCCTTTTCCAATTCGGCGCGCACGGCGGCCGTCTCCGCATCGAGTACCTTGCCGTGCGTCACGGTTGCGGGCAGCTTCACCAGCAGGCGTTCGTAGACGCGGCTGCCGTAGCCGATGAGTCCAGTCTCCGCGAGCGCCTTCTGGGTGATCATGACGCGCGGGCCGAGGCCGCCGGCGGCGGAGACGCGATCCGGCTCCTGCCGGATCACCGCGGTGATGCGAAAATCGTGGCCGCCGAGATGGAGCGTATCGCCCACCTTCGCGTTCATGCGCACCAGCAGTTCGTCGGCCACCACCGCCGAGTTGCCGGCCAGCGCCTGGCGCAGGGGCATCGCAGGATCCAGCTCCACCTTGCCGTAGTAGGGATACTGTGTTGGGTCCACGGCCTTGAGCGAGACCAGCAGCGGCACGAGATTCGGCGGAATCGAGGCCATGGAGATGGTCTGGGTTGCCCAGGTGGTCTCCATGCCCGGATGATTCTTCACGAGCTGCGCCACCTTGGCGAGCTCTTCCTTGTTCGGAACGCGGCCCATGCGCGCGCTGAGATCGCCGACGATCAGCGAGCGTGCCTGGCCGGAAAGCGTCGCGCGAAAGCTGTTGCTCAGGCCGCGCACGCCCACCAGCGCCGCCACGCCCACCGCCACCGAGAGCACCACGAAGGCGAACTTGCCGGGCGCAGACTTGAGATCGCGCCAGCCGATGGCAGCCGCACGGCTCCAGCTCAGCGCCCGCTCAGCCATTTCTTTCCTTGTCCTCGATGAGGGAAGCGGCAGGAACCGGCAGGGTATCCTCCACGATCATTCCGTCCTTGAGCGTGATGCGGCGATCGGCGCGGCTGGCAACCTCGGCGTCGTGCGTCACCAGCACCAGCGTGGTTCCCGCCTTGCGATTGCGCTCCAGCAGCAGATCAAGAACCAGCCGCCCGTTCGCCGAGTCGAGATTGCCGGTGGGCTCGTCGGCCATCACGATGGGCGGCTCGGCGATAAATGCGCGCGCCAGCGCCACGCGCTGCTGCTCTCCGCCGGAGAGCTGGATCGGGTAGTGCTCCATGCGCTCGGCAAGCCCAACCTCGGTGAGCATCCCGCGGGCCAGCGCCAGGCCGTTCCCCTTCACGTTAAGCTCGTAGGGGAGCAGCACGTTCTCAAGCGCGGTGAGCGTCTGGATGAGCTGGTAGGACTGGAAGACGAAGCCGATCTTACGGCCGCGCACGCCGGCCAGATCTGCCTCCGCAAGGTTGTGGATGGGGACGCCATCGAGCCAGATCTCGCCGGAGCTGGGCGCATCCAGCCCCGCAAGCAGGCCGAGCAGCGTGCTTTTGCCGCTGCCGCTGGCGCCCACGATCGCCACAAATTGACCGGCGGGAATCGAAAACGTGATGCCCTTCAGGATCTCGACGCGGCGCGCGCCGTTCTGAATCCACTTCTTCGCATCCCGGACCTCGATCAACCGAAACCTCCCGGCGAAACGCTCCGCAGGTACAGATTACAGGGAGCACCGGAAGTCCGTAGCTCGCAGGTACCGGCTATCTCTCCGGCTGCTTCTAAACTGAAGTGGTGAGAACGCGACGGTCCTTTTTGGCCTTCCTGGTTCTGCTCTTCTTTGCCGGGCCGCTCCATGCCGCTCAGCGCCCGCTGCTCGTCTGCTACGGCGACAGCATCACCGCAGGCTACGGACTGCCCTACGGCAAGTCCTATCCCGACGCGCTGCAACAGATGCTGGACCGGGCCGGCTACCGCTACAAGGTGGTGAACCGGGGCACCAGCGGCGCGACCACCAAGGACGCCGTGGCCGGGCTCCCCTACATCTTGCAGATGCATCCTGCCGTGGTGATCGTGGAGTTCGGAGGGAACGATGGCCTGCGCGGCCTGCCTATCCCGCAGACCCGCGCCAATCTCGACCGCATCCTGACAGCTCTCCAGAAGGCGCACATCCGCGTGCTGCTGGCCGGCATCACCCTGCCGCCGGACTACGGGCCCACCTACATTCGCCAGTTTCAGGCGATGTACCGCGAGCTCGCCGAAAAGGACCACGTGGCGCTGGTGCCCATGCTCTATAAAAACCTCATCAACGTGCCCGGCACCATCCAGCAGGACGGGATTCATCCCACGGCGAAGGGCGCGAAGCTCATCGCCCAAACCCTGCTCCCCGCCCTCGAACCCCTGCTGAAAAAGTGAGCACGCTCACCCCTGTGCGCGAGTCTCTGTTCTCTGTTCTCACCCCATCACCACCACAGGCTGAAACAGCGTTCCGGCCACGCGTTTGGCAATACCGACGAGTTCGCGCTGCCCGGCGAAGACCTTGACCAGGGAAGCATCCGAGAACTCCGGCAAGTTGGCCTGCGCGCCGTTGCGCAGGCGTCCCAGCGCCGCGGCATCAGCCCCCACCGCCGGCATCTCCGGTAGCAGGCTGCGCGGATGCACGCATCGGCCTTCCAGTGCTTCGACATTGCCGGCGAGCGGCTCCAGTTCGTCGAGCGGGTGAGCGTCCTCCAGCGTAAAGACGCCGGCCCGCGTCCGCCGCAGGCTGCTCAGATGCGCCCCGCAGCCCAACTGCTCGCCCATGGCATGCGCCACCGAGCGTACGTAGCCCCCGGCGCTGATGCTCATGGTGAAATGGGCTTCCGGCCCTTCGAGCGCGTCAATGTCAAACGAAGCAATGCGCACCCGGGCGGGCTTCAGCTCGACCGGCTGGCCGGCGCGGGCCAGCTTGTAAGCCGGCTTGCCCTGGATCTTTTTGGCGGAAAACGGCGGCGGCATCTGCTCCATCTCGCCGTGAAAGCGCACCGCCTGCTCACGCACGCGGGCCAGCGTAAGTGCGCCTGCAAACTCCTGCCAGCGGTCAGCACCGGCAGGCTCGCCATCGGCATCGTAGGTATCGGTGGCAAAGCCGAAGCGGATGGTGCCGGTATAGCTCTTTTCCGCGGTGGAAAAGTACTGGGCCAGCCGGGTAAACTTGCCCAGCAGCAGCGGCAAAACGCCGGTAGCCATGGGGTCGAGTGTGCCCAGATGGCCGATGGAGCGTTCGCCGGTAATGCGGCGCAGACGGTTGACGACATCATGACTGGTGATGCCGCAGGGCTTGTCGATAACCAGAAGTCCGTTCATAAAGCAGATACAGTTCTCAGGTTACAGGTTCGCGCCGCCGGAACGCAGAACGGAAGCCACTTGCCAAACCGGGCGTAGAAGGGCAGTCTAAGGGGGGAACGCCATGGAACTGGAGCGCGCTGAAAAACCGTTGCGGCAGATGCGCAGGCTGCTCAAGCGCATCGCGGAGACTCCTGCGCCCGAAGAGGTGCACAGGCTGCGCACCCGCGCGCGCAAGGTCGAAGCCATCGGCGGCGCGCTGAAGAACATCGACCCGCGCGCCACCAAACGGTTGCTGAAGGCCATCAAGCCCATTCGCAAAGCGGCGGGGGCGGTCCGCGACATAGACGTGCTGGCCGGCAACCTGCTCGCCATGCCGCGCCAACAGCTCGGCGATTCGCTGGTCAAGCTCGAGGAGCACCTGGGCGCCACCCGCAAAACCAGCGCCGGCAAGCTCATGTCCGTGATCGATGAGCAGCGCAGCAAGGCGCGCAAGCGGCTCAAAACCTACGCCCGAGGGATCGAGTCGGCGGCCAGCGGGAAAAAGCCGGTGAAGCGCGACGTGGCCCAGGCGATGGATTCCACAACCGGCAGCGACTCGCGTGCCGACGGCTTGACGGACGAGCTCACGCGCTGGCCCGCGCTGAACCACGACAACCTGCACGCCTTCCGGCTCAAAGTGAAAGAGCTGCGCTACGTGCTCCAGACATTTCCGCAGGCCGGCAAGGGATTCATCGACGCCCTGGGCAAAGTGAAGGACCAGATTGGCGACTGGCACGACTGGGAGCAACTGCTGGCCATTGCCCGCGAGGTTCTGGATGCTCAGGCAGACCGCGAGCTCCTGCAACATATCGAGGGGACAAGCAGGCAGAAGTTCATGAAGGCCCTGGCCGGGGCAAACGGGCTGCGGCAGCGCTATCTGAGCGCTGGCACCCAGGAAAAAAAGCGCGCCTGACGCGCATCACATCCCGTCGGAAATCGACGACCGCACCAGCGACAGAAACTCCGAACGCGTCTCCTTCTGATGGAAGCAGCCGACCATCGCGCTGGTCACCGTGGAGGAGTGCTGCTTCTCGATGCCGCGCATCATCATGCACAGATGGCGCGCTTCGATGACGACTCCCACGCCCTGCGGATGAATCGCCTCCTGAATGGCGTCGGCGATCTGCCGGGTCATGCGCTCCTGCACCTGGAGCCGCCGCGCGAATACCTCCACCAGCCGCGGAATCTTGCTCAGCCCGATCACCTTGCCCTTGGGAATGTAGGCCACGTGCACCTTCCCGAAGAACGGCAGCATGTGGTGTTCGCAAAGCGAGAACATCTCGATATCCTTCACGATGACCATCTCGTCGTAATCGACGTCGAAGAGCGCGCCGCGCAGAATCTTGTTCGGGTCCTGTTCGTAGCCCTTGGTGAGAAAGGCCATCGACTTCTCCACGCGTTCGGGAGTCAGAAGCAGGCCATCGCGATGGGGATCTTCGCCCAGCCGGGCCAGGATCTCGCGATACATCTCCTGCGTCGTAAAGCCGCTCAGATCTTCCGCGGACCTCGCTTCGCTTTTGCTCACCACCAGTGGCTGCGCCATGCTCTCTTCCTCCCGCCCGGGGATGGGCGATCTCATGCACCGTTATATTCGAAAAAGTTGTTCTCGGTCTCTTCCACCCGCACCGACTCGAGTTTCCCGGCGGGCAGCCCATCCTGGAGCAGCGCATAGATCGTGCGGCACAAATTCTCCGTGGTCGGCACCTGCGTCGCGAACACGGCGTCGCCGTTCAGGTCGCGGTGATCGAAGCGCGCGATGATCCTGGCGTTCACAACCCGGTCCAGATCCATCAGGTTGATGACCATGCCCGTTGCCGGATCCACAGGGCCTCCCACCAGCACCTCCACAATGTAGTTGTGGCCGTGCCCGTACGGGTTATTGCACTTGCCGTAAGCCGTGCGGTTCTGTTCCGACGTCAGCGCATCGGTGTGCAGCCTGTGGCTTGCGCTCAGCATGTAGCGCCGACCGAAGTACGCCTTCCCTGCGGCGCTCATGCCCCACCTCGGTACTCGGCGAAGATCTCCGGCGTCTCGTAGATCCGGATGCGGCTGAGCTGCGCGCCCTTCGCGGCGCGGAGAGCCGGCTCCAGGCGGCGCCACGCCGCGATCGCCATGTTTTCGCTGGTGGGCATCATCCTGCCAGGCGCAAACTCCTCCACTTCCAGATTGAGATGGCGGTGGTCCCAGGCGGCCAGCACCTCGCGCTCCATCACGTCCTTCAGCCACTTCAGATCGACGACAAATCCCGTCACCGGATTTGCTTCCCCGGCAACCGTCACTTCCAGCGTGTAGTTGTGGCCGTGACCGTTGCGATTGGAGCAACGGCCGAATACCTGCTCGTTCTTCTCCGCGGGCCAAGTCTCGTTCCAGTAGTAGTGCGATGCGGAAAACGTCGCCCGCCGGGTAAGGAAGATCATGCAGGACCTCTACAGGGAAAAAGATGCGCCGGCGCAACCGGAGCTTCACAAAATCAATGCAGTTTCAGCCGCATCAGAAAACCGCAGCGGTTTCGTTGATCTCAGCGGAACCGGACTCAGGCGCCGTAGCTGCGCCCTTTCCAGCTTACCCGCTTCAAAACACGGTGCTGGAACCAGCTCACGTAGAGCAGCAGCACGAACAGAGGCAGCCCCAGCGGCGAAATCAGGCAATCGAAAAACGGAAAATTCGACTTGGCCACGCGCGAGTAAAAGCGCACCAAGGTGCGGATCCAGAGCAGGCCGATGATCCAGCCGCCGCTGAGCCAGGCCACCGAGCGCATGGTGAACTTGGCGTTCCAAAGCCAGAACGCCAGAATGGGCAGGCCGAAGAGCAGCAGGAAGTCGAGCCCGCGCCAGAAGGCAGTACCCAGCGTATTGCTGAAAAGCAGGGCCAGGTTCTTGGTCCAGCCCTCAACCATGGCGCCGGCGGTGCGATACATGCGCGCGGAGACGGCGTCATCGGCATAGCGGAAGCGCAGCCCAATGCGGCGGCGCTTGGCCATGAAGGCCAGCTCCACGTCTTCCAGCACCTTTTCGGCCACGCTGGCATGGCCGCCCAGCCGGCGGTAAGCCTCGCGCTCCACCAGCAGAAACTGACCGTTGGCCGCGGCGATGCGCTGCGCCGGATCGGAGACCTTGGCCGGAGGATAGGCCAGCGCCAGCTCGGAGAAAATGAGCGGCATCAGCGCCCGCTGGGCCACTCCGCTGACAAGTTGGCGCGGCGAGTAGCTGAGTACGCCGGCCTTGTGGCGCTCGGCCTCGTGGATGGCGCGCCGCAGATCCCCGGGCTGGTGGATGGTGTCGGCATCGGTGAACAGCAGCCACCGCCCGCGTGCTTGCCGGGCTGCGGTCCACACGGCGTTGTTCTTGCCCGTCCACCCGGGCTGGAGTTTGTCGGCCGCCATCACCGTGACCCCGGGAAAGCTGCGGGCGATCTCGGCGGTCCGGTCGGTGGAGTGATCGTCGACGACGATCAGGTCCCAGTCGCGGCCGAGTTCGAAGATCTCCTCCGACTGGCTGACCAACGATTGCAGGCAGGCCCCCAATGAGGCTTCCTCGTTGCGGGCCGGCACAATGACGGTAAGCTCAATCAGTTCTGCGGGTTCCGGCTGGTCGAAGACAGTGCCTGGGGAGGCTTTGGACCACTCGCGCCAATCGGCGTGGCGCAAGGGCGCTCCGCTCTCGTCCACCAGCCCCAGCACCGATTTGTGTTCTGCCCCGGCGCCACTCTGGCCGGCATCGTCCTTTGCCATGCGTTCGTCCCGCTTTCCTGCCGCCCGTCCTTCCGCAACCTGGGAGTGGAAGGCGCGATCTTCCCTCGCTATTATAAGAATGTGCGGTACTTCCGTTATTTTGCAGTTGCGCTGCTGTCCCTGTTGCCTTTGCTCTCTGCGTGCAATCGCGGAGCGATTCCCGCCCAGTTCGACAAGAAAGCCCCGGACTTCAGCGTCTCGGACGGGACCACTACCGTTCATCTAGCCGACTATCGCGGCAAGGTGGTGCTGCTGAACTTCTGGGCCACCTGGTGCCCGCCCTGTGTGGCGGAGACCCCCTCGCTCGAGCAACTGCACCGCGACATGCCCAGCCTGGAGATTGTCGGCGTGAGCGTCGACGAAGACCCGGACGCCTACAAGCAGTTCATCCGCCAGCGCCACATCGACTTCACCACCGTGCGCAACCCGAGCGAGTCCGTGCCCAACCTGTTCCACACCGACATGTGGCCGGAGACCTACGTGATCAACCGCAAAGGCGTGATCGTGCGGAAGTTCATCGGAGCACAGGACTGGACCTCTCCGGAGATCCAGGCGTACCTGAAGGGACTGTAAAGCCATACACAGTTGACTGTGCACTGTTCACTGTCCCCTGTTGCTATCATCGAGTTATGACCACCGTAGAAGTTCTGTATCGTTACGCTGCGCCGCCGACGGAACAGGTGGCGCTGGCCCTGGGCCGCATGCGCGAAGTCTATGGCATCCGCCGGCTGGAGATGGACGCTGCCGGGCAGACCGTGCGTGTGGAGTACGACGCCACCCGGCTGAATGTTGCCACGGTAAGCAAGCTGCTGATGAATGCCGGCCTGGAACTAGCCGAAGAACTGCCGCTGATCCCGCCGCCCGCTCCGGAGCCCGAACCGGCGGCTGCGCCAAGCGCCTAAGGTTTCAGAGCGCCGAGCGCAGGTCGGTCTCGGAGAAATCCGCACCTTTAAAGAGAATCGGCTCGCGCTTCTCACGTGCCAGCGCGTAGCTGAAGCAGTCGCCAAAGTTCAACCTGGCGGGATGGCCGCTGCCCCGGCCGTAGTCGCGATAGGCCTGACGGGCAAGGCGCGCCTGCTCCGGCGTGACCGGCTCAATGACAATCCGCGGATGATCCAGAACCTCTTCCAAACGCGCCGTGAGCTTCGGGCTGCGGTAGCGGTCCGTCACTATGAACGCTTCGAGATAAGTCGCGGCTGATACGCGCACTTGGCTTCCTGCTTCCATTGCTCGGGCAAACAACTGCGCTTCTGGTTCTCCCTTGATCAGCGCGATCAGCGCGGAAGAATCGACAATCATATCGGCAGGCCCGTCTCCTTGTCGTAGAGCTCCTCCAGCAACTCAGTGGAAGTCTTGCCGTCGTCCATCAAGGGAGCTGTTTCACGGCTGATCTTCATAAGCCATTCCGCGAATCCCTCTTTCTCATTCCCGCTCTGCTGGGCTTTCTCTCGATCCAGCTTTTCTTTCACTGCCTCAGCCACTGCCGCAGACACGCTTATACCCTTCAGTGCAGCCAGTTCGCGCGCCAAGCGGTTGGTCTCCGGATTTTTAATGTTCAGGGCCATGATTCCACCCTTCCACCCTCGTCTTCTACCATTCTACCTTCAATTGAAATCAGCGGCATAGCCGCGCCCGTTGCCCTACTCTAGAACCATGAGCGATACGAACGCTGGCGGCACGTTGGATTCCATCTTCGATCTGCTGGTCATCGGCGCCGGCCCCACCGGGCTGGCCTGCGCCATCGAGGCGCAAAGAAAAGGCCTTACCGCTGTCCTGGTCGACAAGGGCTGCGTCTGCAACTCCCTCTTCCACTACCCCTCGCACATGACCTTCTTCCCCACTTCGGAGTTGCTGGAGATCGGCGACATTCCCTTCCCCAGCCCCAACTCCAAGCCCACCCGCAATGAAGCGCTGGAGTATTACCGCCAGGTGGCGGCGCACTACAAGCTCGATGTGCGCCAGTACCAGCGGGTGGACCGGGTCGAGGGCGCGGAAGGCAACTTCACCGTGCACATCACCGACCGCTTCGGACGCACGGGCACGCTACGTGCGGCGGCCCTCGCCATCGCCACCGGCTACTACGATCTGCCCAACCTGATGCAGATTCCCGGCGAGGACCTGAGCAAGGTTCACCACTACTACGACGATCCGCACCCTTACTACGGCCTCGACGTCGCCGTCATCGGCGGCAAGAACTCCGCGGCCATCGCCGCGCTGGAATTGTGGCGGCACGGCGCTCGCGTAACCCTCATCCACCGCGGCCCGGAGATGCACCGGCACGTGAAGTACTGGATCAAGCCGGACATCGAGAACCGCATCAAGCACAGCCAGATCAACGCGTACTTCAATTCGCGGGTGACGGAGATCGGGCCCGACACCATCCGCGTGGAAACGCCGGAAGGCCCGGTGACTCTGCACAACGACTTCGTCTTCGCGCTCACCGGCTATCATCCCGACTTCGATTTTCTGGAGGGTCTGGGCGTGACCTGCGGCGGCGTGGACCGCTTGCCGGTGTGCCACAAGGAGACGCTGGAGAGCAACGTTCCGGGCATCTATCTCGCCGGCGTCATCGTTGCCGGATCGCGCACCAACGAAATCTTCATTGAAAACGGCCGCTTCCACGGACGGCAGATCGCCGCGGCCCTGGCCACAAAACGCAGGAAGCCGCATTCCCATTGAGGCAGGCTGCGCAATGAGGCGCGCAGTTCAGTAGATGTGCAGACCCGGCAGCCTCTTCACATTGAGCAGGCCGAACGGGTCTGGCTGCCGCGGCGCCGCATGCGGCATGCAGTGGCTGCGTGCCGGGATCGGCGAGAGATACGAGCGCGTGACGTGCAGCCGGTCCATGAGGATGTAGCGCGTGCGCAGCCCTCCAATGACCGGCGGCAGTGATGCCGGCACCTCGCTCCTGTCGACATAGATCACCAGCGCGGCCTGTTGCGGGTCGTCGAGACTCTGCCCCACACCCACGCCAAAGAAGGCCGGATTGCTGGCCATGAGATGGTGAACCAGCTGCTGCTTGACGGCAATGGCGCTGCGCAGCGTCGCGGCCGGCAGCGGCGGCATGACGCCGGCCGCGAGCAGCGACTGGGGCGCAACGCCGGCCGAGACCGCGCGCTGGCTGGCCGGAATCACCGTGGTGCGGACCCCGCCGATCGTATCCGGCACTTTGGGGTGAGAGCCGGGCTTCACATAAACGATCACCGCGCCCGCGCCCGCCCGATCGCTGCTCTTGCCCATGGCCACGCCGAGGATGCCGCTCGATGAGTTCACCAGCATGCGCGCCTGCACCATGGCCTGTTCGGTGCGGTCGAGCTCGGCGCTGGTCAGGCTGATGGCCTGCGCGGCAGTGGCCGTGGCATTGCCGTAGTTGAGGCAGCTTACCGCGTGGTCCGCCCCGCCTACAAAGCTATAGGACGTGTTCGTGCCAGCATACGTGCTCAGCTCCCCGAGCACGCTGCCCACGGGATTCGCCACCGCCTGGCCCACGCCGGTGCTCGACGGGCCGCCCGCAAACAGCAGGCCCACCGGCTCGGCATTGGCGGTGTCGACGATGAGCGATCCCGAGTCGCCAGAGTCGCTGAACTGGTTGCCTTCGACACCAATCTGATTGGTAAAGGTCTTGGTGTAGTAAGGTTTGGTCTCGGCGCAGTCCGCGTAGTAGTGAACCTGGATGTTCAGGGCGAGCGCGGAGACGCTGCCGCAGGTCAACCCGGTCGTGCGGCCGCTCTTGGCCACCGCCATTTGCAGCGTTGCAGTCTCCCCTTTGCCCTGCGTGCAGGCAGCTCCTCCAGCACCGGGAATGGAGCAGGTGACCCCGGGCGCGGCCGCCGCCAGCGTGCCGTCCGACTGCTTGGTGCCCAGTTCCAGAATGCTGCCGTTGGAATTCACTGCGTTGGACTCGACCTTCGCGATCGCCGCATCCACATCGGTCGCGCTGGAGTTGATCGGCACCCAGCCGGTAAGCGAGGCCACAGGCGTCAACTGCGCGCCGGCCTGTCCATAGGGTATGCAGTTCTCCTCGATCAATGCGGGCTGCACGATCATGTCGCCGACCTTGGCCTGGTCGCTGCGCGCCAGCACATGGTTATTGCTGAGGATGTACTGATTGCTGCTCGAATCCTTGACCAGCGCACCCAGCGTGCCGCCGCAGCAATCGGTGATCACCGTCTTCCCGTTCTTCACGGTGCTGTCGTAATCGAAATTGTTGCCGCCCGAGCTGCCCAGCAGAACCGGCGTGTTCAACTGCTGCTGGTGATCGACGGGGTTGCTGTTGATGCCCGGCGTGTTGAGCAGGACCACCGTGGACGTCTTGGAGGGAGAGGCGCCGACCGTCCCCACCACGTAGGCTGCGGTCGTGGAGGCGAGCGAAGAGGGAGCCGAGTAAGTGACGGTGCAGGAGGTAAACGCCTGGGTGCTGATGTTGCAGGACGTGACGCCCAGCGAACCCAGGCCTGTCCCGGTGCCATTCGCCGCTGCGGCCACAGCGTAGGAGATCTTCGTAGTCCCGCCAGCCTCGGCGATGTAGCCCGTGAGCGATACCGTACCGTTCGCGCCGAGCGCCACGTTCTCCGGCGAAAGCGGTTGCAGGAACCCGGGAGTAACGGTGAGGGTGGCGGAGGCGGTGAGGGTTGGATCGACAGTCGAAGTCGCCGTCACGGTGACGGCCACCTGGTCGGCGGTCAGATAGTTGGGCGGCACGTATTGCCCGCTGGAAGTGATGGTACCGGCGCCGGTAACCTTGTCGCCGCCGCTCAGGCTCCAGTGCACGCTGGCTGCGCTGCCATTCTCAAAGGTGGCGCTGAACTGCTCAACCACTGCGCCCGAAACCGAAGTGTTGCAGCCGGTGCAATTGGTGTCGATGGAAGCTGTTCCGGGGGAGACCGAAAAGGTGCCATTGCCCGAGGAGGAGATTCCCCCTCCGCAGCCCGCAAGAACCAATGCCAGGAAGGGAACCAGCCACAGGGCCGCGGCGCGGGCCATTCGCCTCCTGATCCCACGGACGCTTCTGCGCCGGCAAAAAATCTGCCGGCCACCCTGCTTCGAACTCCGCTCCTCTGGCAGCAAACCCGACTGCGCCTTCCCGACCTCAAGCCTTAAGTGGCTGCTCCAGAAGAAGAACCTTGGGAGTCCGAACGCGCAGCCCGCAAGCAGCGTACCGCAATCCTTCTTCTGCTGCAACTTACGGTTAGACCCTCCGTCTCCCGAATTGTCGCTCTCATGTATCAGTCTAAGGCCTGCTAAGTTCCGCTTCTCGAGTCGATTGCCCTCTTTCGCACCGACCGGCGGAGCGGTCGACTCGACCTCTGAGCAATTGGGACTTACGGGAGCCTCGGGCACAGTTTCATTCCCGGAACAGACCGGGTACCAAAATGCGCCGTTCCGTCGCGCGGGACGGCAGCCCTGCGGCCCCGTGCGACAATGAGGCTGCGCAGTGCGCGGAGCAGAGACTTCTCATGGCTGAACTTCTGGCAACCGAGGGCGACATCACCCGCCTGACCGTGGACGCGATCGTGAACGCAGCAAACACCTCGCTCCTGGGAGGCGGAGGCGTCGATGGCGCCATCCACCGCGCCGCCGGGCCGGAGTTGCTGGCCGCCTGCGAACAACTGGACGGCTGCGCCACCGGCGATGCCAAGGCCACGCCGGGCTTCCGGCTGCCGGCGCGCTGGATCTTTCACGCCGTTGGCCCGGTGTGGCGCGGCGGCAAGCACAACGAAGACGAGCTGCTGGCCTCCTGCTACAGGCGCTGCCTGGAACTGGCCCGCGAGCATCGCGCGCGCAGCATCGCCTTCCCCGCCATCAGCACCGGCATCTACGGCTTTCCCATGCGGCGGGCTGCCGAGATCGCGCTGCGCACCGTGAAAGAGCACGTGGACGGCACCGGTGTCGAGCGGGTCGAGTTCGTCTGCTACAACGAGGAAACCCTCGCCATCTACGAGCAACTGCTCTCCGCCGAAGCGCAGCGCCGCTAAACTCCGGATCATCGCACTTCGGGCAGGTAGACTGAATGCGTCCCCCTGCGGCCGGTCATGCCGCATCATTCCCTTCCCGCCAGGAGAACTCATGGACTACGTGAATCTTGGGAAATCTGGGTTGAAGGTTTCACGAATCTGCCTGGGCTGCATGAGCTACGGCGAACCCTCGGACCAGTTGCAACTGCCCGGACGTCATGCGTGGATACTCAACGAAGCCGGCAGCCAGCCGTTTCTGCGCCAGGCCCTGGATCTGGGCATCAACTTTTTCGATACCGCCAATGTGTACTCGGGCGGCGCCAGCGAGGCGGTTGTGGGGCGATTCCTCAAAGCCAACGCGCGCCGCGAAGCGGTGGTGATCGCCACCAAGGTACACGGCGAGATGCGCAAGGAGCCGAACGGGCGCGGACTCTCGCGCAAGGCCATCCTGTTTGAAGTGGAGCAGAGCCTGCGGCGGCTTGAAACCGACTACATCGATCTCTACCAGATTCATCGCCTCGACTCCGAGACGCCCATCGAGGAGACCCTGGAGGCGCTGCACGATCTGATCAAGAGCGGCAAGGTGCGCTACATCGGCGCGTCGTCGATGTTCGCCTGGCAGTTTGCCAAACTGCTCTACGTAGCGGACCGGCACTGCTGGACGCGCTTCATCTCCATGCAGAACCACTACAACCTGCTCTACCGCGAGGAAGAGCGGGAGATGATGCCGCTGTGCCTGGAAGAGGGCATTGGAGTGCTGCCCTGGAGCCCGCTGGCGCGCGGCCGCCTGGCGCGGCCCTGGGGCGATGATTCCACGCTGCGCATCGAGACCGATGCCTTCGGCCGCTCGCTGTATCAGCACACCGAGGATGCCGATCACAAGGTGATCGACCACGTGGGCGCGCTCGCCGAGAAGCACGGGGTTCCGCGGGCGCAGGTGGCGCTGGCCTGGCTGCTGACGCGGCCCGGCGTGACCTCGCCGGTGGTGGGCGCCACCAAGCCGCATCATCTGGAGGACGCGGCGGCGGCGCTGGCCGTGCGCCTGACGCCGGAAGAGACCGCCTCGCTGGATGAGCTCTACGTACCGCACCCGATCGCGGGACACGGACTGCGCGGCTAGGCTATCGCCTGCTGGCTGCGAGCCGTTCTTCCACAAGCTGTGTTGCGCCGTTACGATCGATGCTGCGCACCGCCCATCCCGCCAGCAGCAGGCTGGGCGCGGCCGGCGCGGCGGCGCGATGCAACTCGCCCAGGGTGGTGAACGAAACCTGCTCATCCGGTTGCGCGGCGCGCGCCACCAGGGCGCAGGGCAGATCCGCAGGAAGGCCTTCGGACATCCACTCAGCGGCCAGCAGCGTCAGGTCGCGGCCCGGCATATAGACCACGCGGGTAGCGTCTTCCAGCGCGGGCAGCGGCGCATTGTTGTGCGACTTGGCGTGATGCCCGGTGGAAAAGATCACGTTGGAGGCGCGGCTGCGATCGGTGAGCGAGCAGCCGATGGCCGCGGCGGCAGCAAACGCGGCCGAGACGCCGGGCACAATCTCATACGCAACTCCCGCGGCGGCCAGCGCTTCCATCTCCTCGGTGGCGCGGCCGAAGAGCATGGGATCGCCGCTCTTGAGACGCACCACTCTGCGCCCCGTCCGCGCGTGCTCGATCATCAGCGCATTGATCTCTTCCTGGGTGATGGTCTTCACGCCGCAGCGCTTGCCCACATTCACCAGCACAGCCTGCGCCGGAGCTAAATCAAGGATTGCCTGGGCTACAAGATCGTCGTGGAGAACCACGCCGGCGGACTCAATCGCCCGCACCGCTTTGACGGTGAGCAGATCGGGATCGCCCGGACCCGCGCCCACCAGAGCGACGGAACCCTTCTCCCCATCCGCATGGTTCTGCCTGGCCTTTGCGAGCTGGCGAGTGCTGCACGTGGGCGAATCGCAAAGCTGCCGGTGCGCCAGTTCGTGCAGGATCAGGCGCCGCTCCTCGCCGCGCGGATGCGTGGCCAGAATTTCGCGGCGCAGTTCGCCGATCGTCTTGAGCCACGGACCCAAGTCCTGCGGCAACTGCTCGTCAATCTCGCGGCGCAGCCGCTGCGCCAGAGACGGGCTTTCGCCGGCGGTGGAGATGGCGATCTGCAAATCTCCGCGGCTCACCACCGAGCCGAAGAAGAAATCGCAATTGGGAATGTCGTCCACGCTGTTGCAGAGGATGTTGCGCTCGCGGGCAGCGCGGTAGACCGCCGCGTTCACCTCCGGCACATCGGTGGCAGCGATCACGATGAAATTGTCGTCGAGATCCGAGGGCTCAAAAGGGCGCTGCGCCCATTCGAGCTGGCCTGCGTTGGCCAATTCCCTCACCTCTTCGCGCGCCGCGGGAGCGACCACGCGCAATTGCAAGCCGGTCCGCAGCAGCGCGGTGATCTTATCGAGGGCCACCGCGCCCGCGCCGACCACCAAGCCGCGGCGCGCTTCGAGCTTCAGAAAAATTGGTTGCAGGCTCATCGTCTCGTTCCCTTGTTCCCTTGTTCGCTCGTTCCCTGCTTCACTGCTTCAGTCCGCCACTAGGTGGGGGACGCGGCCCGTGGGCTGATCGCGCTCCACCGCCGCCAGCACCTCCCCGGCGAGCTGCGCGCGCAGTTCATCGTTGGAGTGCCGCCCGAACCACGAGCGCAGGCTCTCTTCGGGCGCGCGGCCGTTCAGGTACTGGCGCAGCAGACGCTCGACGGCATCGGGCACCAGCGGCGCCGGGCAGCGATAGCCCACCGGGCGAGCCACGCCGGCAAACTGGCCAACCGCGCCTCCCAGGCAGAAGTAATAAGCATCTGTCAGTTTACCTTCATGCTTGATCTTCTTGCCTTCGAGGCCGATATCGGCGATCCAGTGCTGGCCGCAGCCGTTGGGGCAGCCGGTAACGTGCAGCTTGAGCTGCTGATCGAATTGGGGAAGCCGCTCTTCGAGCTCATCGACGAGCCAGCGCAGAAATCCCTTGGTCTCGGTGATGGCCAGCTTGCAGAACTCCGTGCCGGTGCAGGCGATACCGCCGCGCCAGAAGGTGGACGCCTCGACATGCAGGCCGAGCTGCCCCAGCTCGCGCGCCAACGCTCCGGTCTTGGCATACGGCACGTCCACGACGATCAGGTTCTGCGCGATGGTGGCGCGCAGCGAGCCGCTGCCGAAGTGGTCGGCTAGATCTGCCACGGCCTCAAGCTGCTCGCCGGTCATGCGCCCGCGCAGCACCGAAGCGCCTACGTAGGCCAGGCCTGGCTGCCGCTGCGGATGAATGCCGACATGGTCGCGAAGAATCTCGTCGGGAATGTTTTCTTCCACGCCGGGATCGAGCTTGTATCCCAGGCGGCTGTTGATCTCGTCGAGGAAGCGCTCCGGGGTCCAGCCTTCATGCAGAAACAGGTATTTGAGCCGGGCGCGATCGCGGCTCTCGCGCAGCGCCTGCTGATCGCGGAAGATCTCGGCCACGATGCGGGCCACCTGCACCGCCTCTTCCTGCTTGATGAACGCATCGAGCCGGACGGCGAGGTGCGGCTCCTTCGAGAGGCCGCCGCCGACGCGCAAGGTGTAGCCCACCTCATCACCGCGACGTACGGCCGTCAGCGCCACGTCGTTAATCTCGGGATAGTTGCACCAGTGCGGGCAGCCGCTCGCCGAGATCTTGAACTTGCGCGGCAGATTGACGAAGTCGGGATTCCCCTTCAGCTCTTCGGAGATGGCAAAAGCGATGGGAGAAGCATCGATCAGTTCATCGGCGGCAACGCCGGCCAGCGGGCAGCCGGTCACGTTGCGCACCACGTCGCCGCAGGCGCCCTTGGGCGAGAGGCCGATGGATGCCAGCGTGTCCACTACCTCCGGCAGCGATGCGATGGTGAGCCAGTGAAGCTGAATGTTCTGGCGCACCGTGATGTCAGCCAGATTGCGGGCGTACTTGCGCGTGAGGCCGCCGATCGTCCGCAACTGGTGCGAGGTGAGGATGCCGTTGGGAATGCCGATGCGCAGCATGAAAAACTCGCTGGCCAGGCCCTCGCCCCCCTTGCCGCCGGTGGCGCCCACGCCGTCGCCCTGCGTGTAGACGCCCCACCACTTGAAATAGGTATTGGCCCACTCCGGAAGCACACTGGCGCGGCCCGCGCGGGCGAAGGCGCGCACTTCGTCAAAGGCCTGCCACGGGTTCTTTTCGCGCTTGAGGCGCTCCATGCGCTGCGCCTTGGTCTCTTTCTGGGGAATCGCTTCTACGGCTTGCTCCTGGCTCATCTGTCCTTCATTTCTGCAATAGAAAGCCCGCGAGAGCGTGGGCTCTATCGCGGGCATTCAGAAATCCTGGGATGGAAAAGGCTATTTAGACCCAAGTCCGCTGCTCGCGCATGAGCGCATACAGCAGCGACAACAGGTCATCATCACCATGAAACTATCATAGCCTTTTCCGTGCGTTTCAGGCAAGACGAATCGGGCGCGGGGCTCGGAAGCACACTATTCCTTCGCGATCTCCACCGCCCCTGTCAGGCTGGCCACCTTCTCCACATCGTGACTGCGGCACCAGGATTCAAGGCCCTTGGCGAGCCGTTCGGTGGCGCGTGGATCGGCGTAGCTGGCGGTGCCCACCTCGACAGCCGTGGCGCCGGCCAGCAGGAACTCGACGGCGTCCTCCGGGGTGACGATGCCGCCGATGCCGATCACCGGAATCCTGACCGAACGCGCGGCTTCGTACACCATGCGCACCGCGATGGGCTTGATGGCCGGGCCGGAGAGGCCGCCGCTGACATTGGTGAGCCGCGGCTTGCGCGTCTCCACATCGATAGCCATGGCGCGAAAGGTATTGGCCACGCTCACCGCATCGGCGCCGGCGTTGGCGGAGACGATCGCCATCTGCGCAATCGAAGTGACATTAGGCGAGAGCTTGACGATCAGCGGCCGAATTGCAACCCGCTTGGCTCTCTCGACAAGGTATTCGAGGGAGCCGGGGTCGGCGCCGAAGGCCATGCCGCCGGCATGCACATTGGGGCAGGAGACGTTGAGCTCATATCCGGCGATGCCGTCGGCCTGGTTCAGGTGCTCGATGACGGCAACATACTCCTCCGCCGTGGAACCGAAGACGTTGACGAATACCTTGCAGCGCGGATAGCGCTTCATGGGCGGCAGCTTGGTGGCGATGTAGGCCTTCACCCCGATGTTTTGCAGCCCGATGGCATTGAGCATACCGGCGGCAGTGTGCACCAGGCGCGGCGCGGGATGGCCGGCCATCGGCTCCAGCGAGATGCCTTTGGTCACAAAGCCGCCCAGCCGCTCCAGCGAGACGATCTCCTCAAACTCGATGCCGTAACCGAAGGTGCCGCTGGCGGCGATGACTGGATTTGCCAGTTCGATGCCGGCCAACTGCACGCGCATGTCGGGTTTCACGCGGTCTTCCTCTCCTCGATCATCATACTTGGCCGGACAAAGCAGGCCCTGCGAGACAGCCGCGTTCTTGCAGCAAGCTGTGCAGCCGTGTCCGAGCGGAGGATCTTGCAGCAAAGAAAAGAGCGGCCCGTTGCAGGCCGCTCTTTTCTTTCTCTTGTCCCTTGTTGCCCTGGTCCCTGCTCTTACGCCGAGACCGTCTCGCTGGCGTTGACCTTGACGGGGGTGAGCCAGCCGAAGCGGTCGGGCTTGAGTCCGTTGGCGATGCCGAAGAACTCGTCGGCCAGCTTCTTGGTGATCTCGCCGGTTTTGCCGTCGCCGATGAGCACGCGATCGATGGAGCGAATCGGCGAAACCTCGGCCGCGGTGCCGGTGAAGAAGACCTCGTCGGCAATGTAGAGCAGCTCGCGCGGAATCGCCTGCTCCGAAACCGTCAGGCCCAGGTGGCGCGCCAGGGTCAGCACGCTATCGCGGGTGATGCCCGAGAGCGCGGAGTTAGCCAGCGGCGGCGTGAAGATGACGCCGTTGCGGACCACGAAGATATTCTCGCCGGAGCCCTCGCTGACCAGGCCGTTCACGTCGAGGCCGATGCCTTCGTGATAGCCGTTGATCTCGGCTTCCATGCGGATGAGCTGCGAGTTCATGTAATTGGCGCCGGCCTTGGCGAGAGCCGGCATGGTGTTCGGAGCCAGCCGGTTCCAACTGGAGATGCAGACATCCGCGCCGGCGTGGCCGGTGATGTACTTGCCCCACGGGAAGTTGGCGATGTAAACGTCCACCGGCGAGCCCTTGGGGCTGACGCCGATTTCGCCATAGCCGCGCAGCACGATGGGGCGGATGTAGCAGGGCGCGACCCCATTGGCCTCAATGGTATCGACCACCGCCGCGCACAGCTCTTCGAGCGAATACGGCACTTCCATGCGGTAAATCTTGGCGGAATCGAGCAGCCGCTGCATGTGCTCGGGCAGGCGGAATACAGCCGAGCCGTGCGGCTGGCCGTAGCAGCGGATGCCTTCAAAGACGCTGGAGCCATAGTGGACCACGTGGCTCATGACGTGGATGGTGGCCTTCTCCCAGGGGATCAGCTCACCGTTATGCCAGATTTTCGAGGTGGTCTGAATAGGCATTGCGGTCGCAAAACTCCTTCAGCGCGCGCGGAGCGCACATAGTCAAGGGTACAGCGGACCGGGGTGGACTGTCACGGCACGCAACCCGGGCGCTGCCAGCAGCCGCAGAATGCATACTTTCCAGTGCTTTCAGCCGCTTACCCGCGTCAGTTAGAGTGGGGACATCGTGATCGTCAACTTCGCGAGGCGCGCGCACGACCACAACTGGGAACTCGATCCCATCACTCGCTCCCTGCTCGATACGGACTTCTACAAGCTGCTCATGCTCCAGTTCATCTGGAAGCACTTCCCGCAGACGCACGCCACCTTCACGCTCATCAATCGCACTACCTCGGTGCGGCTGGCCGACGAGGTGAACCTGCGCCAGCTTCGCGAGCAGATGGAGGCGACGCGCAAGCTGCGGTTCACCAAGTCCGAGCTGATCTGGCTGGCCGGCAACACCTTTTATGGGCGGCGCGGCATCTTCGAGCCGGCCTTTCTGGAGTGGCTGGCCACCGGCTTCCGGCTCTCCGATTACGAGCTGTCCGCGCAGGACGGGCAGCTTCACCTCAGCTTCCACGGCCTGTGGTGCGAAACCACCATGTGGGAGATCTACGCGCTCTCCGAGATCGGCGAACTGAGGACGCGGGCCGCCCTGAAGCAGCTCGGCGAACTGGAGCTCGACATCCTGTATGCGCGCGCCAAGACCCGGCTGTGGGAGAAGATCGCGCGGCTGCGGGGCGTGCCCGGGTTGAGCATCAGCGACTTCGGCACCCGCCGGCGCCACAGCTTCCTGTGGCATGAGTACGTGGTCAACGCGATGCGCGACACACTGGGTGCGAGCTTCACCGGGACCTCCAACGCCTTCCTGGCCTATAAGCACGATCTGGAGGCGATTGGCACCAACGGACATGAGCTGCCGATGGCCATGGCGGCGCTGGCCAACAGCGAGGAGGAGCTGCGCAGCGCGCAGTACCGGCTGCTGGAGCTGTGGCAGCAGAGCTACCAGGGCGAGCTTCTGATCCTGCTGCCCGACACCTTTGGCACCACGCAGTTCCTACGCGATGCGCCCGACTGGGTGGCCTCGTGGACCGGCCTGCGCGTGGACAGCAAGAGCGCCTATGTGGGCGGCGACGAGTACATTGCCTGGCTGGAGCGGCACGGCCGCGACCCGCGCCAGAAGCGGCTCATCTCCTCCGACGCTCTCGATGTGGAGCAGATCCTGGGGCTGCATGCGTACTTCGGCGGGGAGATGCAGAACGGCGCAACGCCGGAAGACTTCCACTCCGCGGCGGACTTCCTGGATGCAACGAAATGGACGCCGCAGCCGCGCATCCGCTTCAGCGCCGGCTGGGGCACGCTTTTGACCAATGACTTCCGCGACTGCGATCCGCAGGGCAGCAGCCGCTTCCATCCTGTGAGCCTGGTCTGCAAGCTCAGCGATGCGGACGGGCGGCCGGCCGTGAAGCTCTCCGACAATCCCTCGAAGGCGCTGGGCGATCCCGCCGAGACAGAGCGCTACCGGCGCATCTTCGGCGCAGCCGGCGTGGTGGAAGCGCCGGTGATCGTATAGGCGGCAGCGGCAGATCTCTCGATGACATTCTGCAAACCCTCATGAGCGCAAACTCCTCCTACTTCGCTTCCCTTCTGCGCGCCGAAGTTGCCGCGCGCAACCGCGTCTATGCGCAGAATCGCGCGCACGCGGAGAGCTACGGAACTGCGCCGGTGATCGTCTACGAGCCCGAGGGTGAACGCCACGGCAACTTCTTCGACTCGGCGTATGCGGCCATTCTGGCGCGCCCGGAGTGGCTGCGGCGCTTCGACAAGGTCCATGCTCAAGCGCGATCCCTTCCCAAGCCGGCAGACAATCGCAAGTGGCGCGAGCTGGACTCCTGCATGAGCTCGGACGCGCTGCTGATGAACATCTTCTGCGCGCCGGGCGTGGCGGAGTCGGCCGCCGTACGCGGCATGCTCGGGGTGGATGCCGATGCCCTGCCCGCGTTCGGCTGGAAGGCGCGTGTGCCGCTGCGCTCGGGCCGTTTCGACCGCACCGAAGCGGACATGCGCTGGGGCTCGCTGCTGGTGGAGGCCAAGCTCACCGAATCCGATTTCCAGGTGCGCGCTGCCCCGATTGTGGACGCCTACCGCGACTTCGAAGAGGTCTTCGAGCGCGGGCTGCTGCCACGGGCGGCGATTGCGACAGCGCGGCCGCGGCGCGCCAGCGAGTTCCCTGAGAACTATTCACAGGAGTTCGAGAGCGAGCTCGGCGACCCGGATGCGGTAGCCGCGATCGATCCGGTGATGGCCGCGCCGGCTGAGGAGGGCTATGCCGGTTATCAGCTCATCCGCAATGTACTGGCGGCGCACGCCAGCGACGCCAGCTTCTGCGTGCTGCACGACGAGCGCCGCCCCGACCTGCGCGAGCAGTGGTTCCGGGTGATGGCGGCGGTCAAGACCGCGGAGCTACGCGTCCGGCTGAAGGTGCTCACGTGGCAGGAGCTGGCGGCCGTTCTACCGGAGGATTTGCAGGCGTTCCTGGAGACGAAGTACGGCATTGCTGCGCTTGGGCGTGTGGCTCCTCCCTGGCCTAGCGAGTGATCTAGATCACCTTCTGTTTTTGCATTTTTCAGCGTATGTGTGGGAAACAAAGGAGTTAATTTCCACGCATGCGCAAGTGTGAGAAACAAAGAACTTACCTGAATCCTCTTCGTATATGTGAGAAACAAAGAGGTTATGGCACGACACTCTTTCGGAGACGCCTCCGGTCGTCTGATCTCGCGGCGGTTGTGGCGGAGCCTCAGCGACAGCACCCCAGTGGGAGTATGCGCCTTGGGAAGGTATTCCTCGCAAAGGGACGGCGGGTATTTCGGCGCTGCTGCCACGGTGTATTCTCATCTGGCTCTATGAATGCCTACAGCTTAAAGCTCCTCGCTCTTACGACCTTGCTTGCGGCCAGCGCGCTGACCGCGGCTCAGGTGTCGCCAAAACCCAAGCCGGAAGATACCGAAGTCTGGCACCCGGTGCCTCCGGTGGTGACGCCGGGCAGGACCGATGCCGATCCACCCTCCGATGCCGTGGTGCTGTTCGACGGCAAGAACCTCGACCAATGGGTCTCCGCACAGGACCACGCGCCGGCGCAGTGGTTGGTGCATGACGGCATCTTGACGGTGAATAAGGCACATGGCGTGGGCAACATCGAGACGAAGCGGAAGTTCAAGGACTACCAGCTTCACATCGAGTGGCGCATTCCGGCGGATATCACGGGAAGCGGACAGGCGCGCGGCAACAGCGGCGTGTTTCTCGCCTCCACCGGCCCCGGCGATGACGGCTACGAGCTCCAGGTGCTGGATTCCTATGAGAACCAAACCTACGTCAACGGCATGGCCGGGAGCCTGTACAAGCAGAGCATTCCGCTGGTGAATGCGGCGCGCAAGCCGGGTGAATGGCAGTCATATGACGTGGTGTGGACCGCGCCGCGATTCAACCAGGATGGGTCACTGAAGACGCCGGCCTACGCGACGGTTTTCTGGAACGGGGTGTTGGTCGATGATCATTTCGAGCTGAAGGGGCAGACGCTCTACATCGGCAAGCCGTTCTACAAGGCCTACGACCGCGCGCCGATCAAGCTCCAGGCGCACGGCGATAAGAGCGCGCCGATCAGTTTCCGGAATATCTGGGTGCGGGAGCTGCCGTAGGGCGGCGAGGGTCGGTCGCCCCTCCGGGGCTTCGGGTCCTTTTTCGGCCTTTCCCAGGATTGCGTCCGCCGCTCACGCGACGGACTTCATCCTGGGCTATTTTCGTCTGGTCCCTCCGGGACCTGGGCGCTGCAATTTCCCAGGTCTCAGAAGCGAGACCTGGGGGCACCCGGCGGCGTTCGGGAATCGAACGCAGACGCGGAAGCCGGTCAGAATTGATACCCGACCCCACGCCAGGGATTCCGTGGCGGGGTTCGGTCGCCCATCCGGGGCTTCGGGTCCTTTTCGGCCTTTCCCAGGATTGCGTCCGCCGCTTACGCGACGGACTTCATCCTGGGCTATTTTC
>DAIDLI010000135.1 GCA_027449545.1 Acidobacteriaceae bacterium
TCATTCCCACCGTGGTGCTGGCCGCAACCATGGTTGGCCTCGGCTTTCGGCGTCTGCGTCACTGCAGTTTCCTTCTCGCACTGACAGCTTGCATGGCCGGAAGCATCTTGTTGAGTGCCTGCAATAGCACAAACTACCACGGATCACCGGTTCAGCCTGCCACAGCTTCCATCACGCTGACAGCCACCTCCGGCACGCTCCAGCATTCCGCGAAACTTGCGCTTACAGTGAATTGAGAAGGCTGTCCGCGCTGCATGTTCTCCTTCAAGTTCAGCTGCATCTCCACTGCTCGTAATCTTGCTCTACTCCAGTTAATCGAAGGCCTTCTCGGCAGTAATTGAGAAGTAATGTTGCCAAAGGTGACTCGCGACTTTGTCAATTTCAACCCTTGTCTTTGCAAGGTCAAAATGGATCGGCTCGCGATGTTCTTCTGGGCGCAGATTGCGACGATTGAACCGAACGTCTACCTCGCCGACAGCGACTTTCACCTGACCATCTTGAGCAACGTGAAACTACTCTTTGCGACGGCACTGAAGACGATCAATACAGTGGATGCACGAGAGCGCGAGCAGGGTTGAATCGGGGCATTTTCGCCATTGTTGGCGCGTGGTTAGCAAGCGTTCGCAAAGCGGCGCATGTGCCCCAACAAAATAGAGTTACATCTGCATCAACCGTGGCCTGGGCGGTTGGTCGGCAAGTGTGACCTTTCAAGGATTTTCGCCAACGATTTAGCACTTTTGCATCGCCTACGGGGCATTTCCTGACCCCTGCCGATTCTCAATCGAGGCGCAAGAGCAGGTTTTGAAGGGCAGAATTTTACTAATTGGTAAACGTCTCCTTGACCACTCCCGGATAACGTTCGTCTGGTGATGTCTGGCGGCTTTCGACTGTAGCCTGGGCCGGGCCAGCTGCACCATCGAGCAATGGCAGGTGGGGGCATAAGTTTGCATTCAGTGGGGGTATTAGATTGTAACCAGCAGTATGCACGATGGCGGTCCAGGAGATGCGCCGGTCAAGGCATACGCTGGGAGTGGCCATTACCTACCGGGAAGGCAATCCGCATTTCCGGCATCACTACTCTGTCCTCGGCGTCCTGAACCAGAATAGGCTGCCTGATTTTCCTGATTTCGCGCGGGTTCTGGAGGCCCTGCGAGAGAAGGAGATCACGACCGATCCCCTCACCGGATGGAAGTATCCGAGAACGTGGGAGGAGGCTCAGGTGCGGTCGGAACGGGAGATCCTGCAGCTTGAAGAGCTGCGGAGAGTCAATATTGAGGGTTATCGCGAAGGCCCAAGGTAGGTCCCACCCGTAGAGCAATGGATCCCGATGCCGCTCTTTGTCCGAAAAATGCGACAACTTCGGTCAGATCCGATTCGCTTCCAGCGCCTCTCTCACAGGAGATGAAAGTCTCGTGCCACGCGGTCACGCAAAGTGTCTTCCATTCCGGCCTCAAGGGCGAAGGCACTCCAGTTCTCAATTGCGGCTCGTACCTCGCCGAGAATTTCCCGCGGCTTGCGCACGCTGAATCGATCCGCATCGGTGAGCAAGTCGTCCCGCGTGATCCCCTGAAACTCTCCATTGATGTTCATCAAGTGCTGGTAGGTCCATTCGCCCGTCGGATTGTAGGCGTGAGTGACGTCGTAGGCTGGCGCCAATTCCCATGATCTCCCTTCGTGCAGGAGGAAAGAGAAATTCTTGGTGTGATCGTCGCAATTGCGAGCCATTACGTTAAAGGCCATACGCCGAAAGGCCTCACTCACCGCATCGTCCCCGAGACCAAGCTGGCTGATCGTTAGGAACAGCTGCGCGTATGCGTGTGTTCCACGCTGTCGGAAGTCGAGGTGATTCATCGCGCAAAGGGTCTGCACATGATGTTTGTGCGTTTCACCGCTCGGTGTGACGTGCCGATCAAAACGCTTCGTCATGAAATGCGCGCGGCCGTTCTCCTCAAGCAGCCGGCAGGGCGACATCTGAATTCCCGCGGCCTTGGCCATCTGTGAATAGGCATATTCGATCCGTCCATAGCCTTCGCCGGTTCCGAGCTCCCTGTCTTTACCGACACCGTCGAACTTGAGCAGCCAATGCTCGAATCCCGGCGCGACATCAAACTGCCCGCTGCGTACCTCATCGGTTTTGGGGTTCCAAGCAATGACCGCTTTGGCGCGCGCGCCGCCAGCCGACGTTCCCACCCTGATGATGTTGGCCAGGGCCGCTTTGGCCTCGTGGTCGACAGCAAAGGTCCCTTGCACCAGTCGGCGCGCCTCTTCGACCAGTTCCTTCATGGCAATTGGGGTGGCACTCTCTTTGTGCGATCCGCGCGCCGGCTTGAATTCGAGGGCGCCCATGCCGCGCTGTCCCATATAGGCCAGCCGATCGAGAACCGTGATGGACTTCTTGGCGACACCCTGAGTCGCCATCCAAGCGTCGATCAGGGCATTGCCAAAGTCGTCGGGCAGAGCATCGGCCAACATGGCCGGAAGTCCGAGGTAGGTATCTTTGGGAAGCGCGGGGAAGACGAACACACTTCGCGAGTCCGGCAGCGGCATGGTGAGCGGTGCGACCTCGACACCCTTCCGTTTCCATTTCGGATCGTAGGCAAAGGCATACACGCCAAGCGTGGGATCGAGTGCGACCGCACCCATCTTCGCTCCCCACATCCGTACTTCGATGACCTGGACCGGCTTCATGCGCCACGCCGCTCTCGGCGAGAATGACGCACACGCTGGCGCGCCTTCGCGTCGCGCAACAGATTCAGGGGATTGACGGTCGGCTTGGGAGCCAAGAGGTCGATCCCTTCCAGAGAGTCGAGAGCCTTCAAAACCCGGAGCAACGACTCAACCGTCGAGCCTCGCCCTGCCTCGAGATTGCGTAACGCTCTTTCCGAGATCCCCGCCTTTTCGGCGGTGGTACGCTGATCGAGATTCTTAGCCAGGCGCATGGCCTGCAGCTGGTCTCCCAGACTGACTTGGAGGTCCTCAATCGACTTGAAGGACGCATTGTCCATATCGGTAGAATATTACCGCTTATATATATATTCAAGCATAATAGGTAAAAATATACCGTTTATAGAAAAGTATTTTATAGGAGACTCACAATCGACTCCTGGTTGATCGCCAATAAACGGTAGAGATTGACCTTTTATAACCAAAAATTCGTTTAAAAGGTAATATTGTGCCGTTTAACGCATAGTACTTCTCAATCACTATTCCAGAAAGGCTGAACGCCAGGCCGATCGGGAATGATCGCGAATATCTAGTTGAAATTAAAGGAACTATCGTCCGCCTATCTGTGCACGGCAGACCGAAATGGAGCTAAATCATCGAGCACGAGCAGCGCCTCGACCACTGTTAGCATTTTCACCACGGCGGCAACCACGAGCTCGCTCGTGCGGCCTCCGGAAAGACGGAGAACAAGTCCCTGGGGTGGGGCGGGCCTGGTGCTCTCAGGATTCTCTGGTTATTTGTGCCGCGATCGCGGAAGAAGTTCCTCTCGGCGGCCATGGGCTTCCTGTTCCTGACCGGATGTGGAGCCGGAACTGCGGCCGCAAATAACCCGCCCAGCACTCCGCCCCCGTCCAGCAACCCTGGAACAACGGCGGGCGCATACACGGTCACAGTCACGGCCAAGGGTAATGACGCGCAGAATACGACGGCCACGGCAACCCTCCCTCTGACGGTTCAGTAGCGAAGCGTCGAGAGTGGCTGCGGACTGGATTTGTAAACGCTCGACTTAAGAGGAGAAATCTTTGATCTGAATCTCTACGTTCAGGTACGGCTTGATCAACCTGTGTATAAGACAAGAAGGCGGGCAACCACCACTAAAAACCTGAAGCTACTACGGTTTCGCACCAGGTACGAATCGTTGAATCAGATACGCGACGATAGCAGTGAATAGCGCGGCAAGCGGCCTAAGAATCCAATCGGCATATTGCACATACCACGGGAGAGATATACGGAAAGGGCGGAGAACGGCATTGCCGCCCGAGAGGGTGGTTGTGATTTTGAGGTGAAGAGGCTTTGCGGAGGTAAGGAATCAGCACTATAAATAAGGCTCAAAAGGGCGGGACGCGAGCGGGGGTGCTGAACCTAAGTCAGTCTCCTGTTCCCCGATCCACCCGTAAGACCAAATCCTAAGCAGCGGCCACGTGTGCCACACCTGCGCCGCATTATGGGCTGGCCAACTCTCCCGTCGGCACGCGACGAGCCTTAGAGGTCGGCAAAGAGCTCCTTGGCGGCACGGAGAGTGCCCTGGCCAGCTTGATGATGTTCTCCAAAGCGACGTTCCGCTCTCCTCGTTCGATTCCGCCAACGTAGTTGCGGTGCAGTCCGGCCCGTTCGGCCAATTTCTCCTGCGACTACACTGGGTGTATGTGCGGACGGTATCGCCGGCGTTCCGACAAGCAGCGCATTGCCGAAGCCTTCGAGGTGGGCATGGGACTGGAGGAGCTGTATCTGGAGCCGGAAGAGGACATCGCGCCCGGCTCGATCCAGCCGGTGGTTCTGACCAACCAGGCAGGCGAGCGGGAGATCGTGCTGATGCGCTGGGGATTCAAACTCCCCGACCGTCACTTGTTCAACGCTCGCTCGGAGGGAATCGACCGGGCGCAGTTCTGGAAGGATTCTTTTCAACTGCGGCGCTGCATCGTTCCGGCCGACGCCATTTTTGAGTGGAAGCAGATGTTGCACGGCAAGAAGCCCAAGTACGAGATCACCATCCCCGGCCGCGAGCCCTTCGGCATGGCGGGGGTTTGGAAGCCCTGGAAAAATCCCAGGACCAATCAGGTTGAGCCCACCTTCGCGATTCTGACCGGCGAACCGAATGAGCTGGTGCGCGAGATTCATCCCCGCATGACGGTTATCCTGGCGCCCCGCGACTACAGAGAATATCTAGGCGCTGCCGAACGCCCGCCGCTGCACCTTCTCCGCATTGAGCCCTCTGCCACACCGCAGCTCGTGGCGCCGCACTCCCGCGATACGCTCGACTTATTCCAGCCCTGACCTTCGCTTACCCGTGCGGAAAGATCGGAGTCGCGTCGGCGGCGCTAGCGATCAGATGCTTCTCCTCTTCCGGAGTAATGGGCTGAAAGTTCTGGGCCACGTACATGGCCAGTGGGAAGTAGCGCTCGTCGCCCGGCGGGATGGCGGCGGTAATCCGCTGCGAGAGTGTCCAGCGCAAGGCCAGGGCAGCCTGCTCCGGCAGAGAGCAGGGCTCGTACCACTCCTTCGGGTTCGGCTTTTGCGCCTTGTCCATTCCGGCAGGCCATTTCGATCTAGCCATGGCTTTGATGGCCAGCATGCCCGCGCCCTTTTCATGTACCCGGGCGATGACGCGCGGGCCGAAGTTCTTCTGCGATGTGAGCACGAAGTTGATGGGAAAGAGCGCGGTGTCGAAATCGAAGTGGTCGAGCAGGGCCAGCGCGGCCTCTTCCGAATGCGCCGAAAATCCGAGAAAGCGGATCTTGCCGGATCTGTAGCAGGTTTCCGGAGGATTTGAGGAACGGCTTCAGATCGACGACGCAGGGCACAAAGCTATTGGCGAACTCGCACACCTTTTGACCGTTGATCAGCACCTGGCCGGAGTAGTCGAGATCCGCGCAGCGCAGCCGCAACTGCTTGCCTTCGCGTAGCCACTCATCGGGGAGGTGCGCCTGGTAAATCCAGGCGGCGGCTTTCGACCCATTTAGCTTCCCGATAGTTGAGATCGATATTCCAATCGCGCAGAACTCCGGCATTGAGCAGGGCCTGCTGTACCGAGCCTGGCACCGGAGCGTCGATCGGCCCGACCTCGGCTTCCTCGGCTTTCACTCCGTTCAAATCGCTGATCTCGAATTGAAACCAGAGGTGCAATGTCCACCGGCAGAATCACTAGGCCCGCTTATCTCCAGTGTCCGCGTCCCTGATCACGTCCTTGGTCGCGTCCCTGGGGCTGGTGCTGCTCCCGCTGCTGGGGGCGTCCCTCAGGCTGGCGGCGCTGTTCCGGTCCGCGCTGCTGGAACTGCGGCTGCTGCCGCATCTGCTGTTGTTGCCGCATCTGTTCCTGGCGCTGCTGCTCCTGCCGCTGTTGATACTGCCCCTGCGGCCGGCCCTGTTCCATCTGCCGCTGCTGGTACTGCGGCCGCTGCTGATACTGCCCGGGCCCGCGCTGCTGGAAGCCGTTCGGTCCGCCCATGCCCCGCGGCCGCTCTTGCGCCATCACCGGCGGGCGTCCGTGGTTGTTGTTGAAGTAGGCGGAGCGATCGTGCATCGCGGCGTTCACATGCTGCGTCTGGAAGGCGGTCCGCCCCATGTGCTGCTCGCGATCGGCCATCCGCTCCTGGGCGGTGGGCATATGCCGGATGCCGCCCGGACCGCCGTTGTAGGCCACGCGATTATTGACAATGGTGTTGCGCTGGATCACCGTGCGGTCGATGTAGGTGTTGTGGATGATGGTGGTGTTCACCCGCATGGCGGCGGTGTTGTACATGAAGCGGTCCCCGCGCCACATGCCGCCCGCAAAACCCATCCCGAAGTAGCCAAAGCCGTAGTTAATGCCGCCGTAATAGCCCACATGCCGCGCCCAATAGCCGGGATGCCACATGTACAGGCCGGAATTCCAGCCCCAGTAGCCCGGCGTCCACAGCGCTCCCACATAAGGCGCGGGAACCCAGGTGCCGGGGACCCAGTAGTAGCCGTCGGGACCGTAGGCCCAGTAGCCCGGCGTCCACATCCAGCCGGGCTGCGGACAGGGCGGCTGCACGTAGACCGGCATCGCCGGCGGCCCAAATCCCACACTGATGAAGACGCTCGCGTCCGCCGAAGCAGGAAGAAACGGAACCAGCACCGCCAGCAACAGCAGCCATCGCAAAGACTTGAAGAATCGCATTGGGAGCCCCCTTACAAAAGCTAGCCGACAGCCGTGAATCGCGTCCACGGTCCGTCTCTGCCAGGTAGAACCCGTCCCACCTGGGGAAGTTGCACGGGAAAGGCCCAGAATCAGGGGCGGTAGCTGAGGCCGATTCCCATCACGCTGCGCGCCTTCAAGTCCACTGGAATCAACTGCGGACCTTGTGGCGTCGCGGCCGCGGTGGTGCCGATGGTGCCCGCCACCTGCCCCACCCCAATATCGAAGGCAAAGTGGGGGTTATTCCGCTGCGTCACCCGCACCGCGTAATCCAGCGTGGTGGGAATGTGTGCCTTGCCCGGCGGGGGGTACAAAATCTTGCTCAGGTTCACCACCTGCGGCGGCTCCTGCGTGAAGCCCGCCGCGGGAACAATCACCGTCTTCCACGGTCCCGGCAAGGGAATCCCAAGGCCGCCGAAGAGCCTTCCGCCAAAGCGCGTGGCCTGGCCGCCGATGCCGTAGATCGAAGCATTGGTAAACTTCAGGCCGAAGTTGGCCAGGATCGGCAGCGGCGGTTTGGCCCAGGTCTTGGTTGCCACCGCATAGAGGTCGCCGTTGGTGTAGGACTTCAGTTTTCCGGTCAGCGCCTGGTTCAGCGCGCCGGAGACGAAGCGGTCGCCGGTGCGCACCAAGCCGCCCACTGCAATCCCCGGAACCCAGGCGTCGCCGGTGCTCTCCTTCAGCACCACCACCTTGCCGTTGAAGATGTTCATGCCGGCAAAGTGCCACAGGCTGCTGAAGGCCGGGCTGTCGCCGGTGATATGCACGCTGCGCGTGTAACCCGCTTCGGCGCGATTGGCGAAGCCCTCCTCGATGTTGAAGGTGTGCAGGTCGGCCGCCGGGAGATCGGCGGGCATCCGCTTGCGCACGGGCGACGGTGCAGGCGGATCGGCGCGGTCCGGCTCGCTGCCGGGCAGATCGAGGACCGGCAAGGCGGGCGGGGGCAGAGCGACGGCGGGCGCGGAGACCGGCCGCGCGTGTCGCGTCCGACGTCCGTGGGCCTCGGCGGGATAGACTTGGGCCAGGGCAGATGCGGCCGAAGCGGCCATGCGTCG
>DAIDLI010000136.1 GCA_027449545.1 Acidobacteriaceae bacterium
GCCAGGGCCGCAAGGTGCTGACCGATGCTGCGTGGATCCCCTCGATGGGCGTCCACTACATGCTGGCCGCGGACGGCATCAGCCGGGTGCTGGTCCTGCTCACCGGTCTCGCCGCTGTCGCCGGCGTGCTCTTCAGCTGGAACATCGAGCTGCGCACCAACCAGTTCTTCGCCTTCTTCCTCGCCCTCATCGGCGGCGTCTACGGCGTCTTCCTCAGCTTCGATTTCTTCCTGCTCTTCGTCTTCTACGAGATCGCCATCGTCCCCAAGTACTTCCTGATCGCTATCTGGGGCTCTACCCGCCGCGAGTACGGCGCCATGAAGCTCGCGCTCTACTCCTTCGTGGGCTCGGCGATGGTGCTCATCGGCCTGCTCGCCTCCTACGCCGCCACCGGATCGCACTCCACCGCCCTGATCGATCTGGCGCACGGCGGCCTCTCGCCGCACTTTCAAATGTGGTGCTTCCCGCTGGTCTTCATCGGCTTCGCCATTCTTGCCGGCATGTGGCCCTTTCACACCTGGGCGCCTACCGGCCACGTTGCCGCCCCCACGGCCGCATCCATGATCCTGGCCGGCGTCATTATGAAGCTCGGCGCTTACGGCTGCCTGCGCGTCGCCATGGGCCTCTACCCGCACGGCCTCGATCCCTGGGGATTCACCTTCCTCGGCCTCGGCTCTTGGCGTGATGTCTTCGCCGTCCTCGCCGTCATCGGCATCGTCTACGGCGCGCTCGTCGCTCTCGCCCAAACCGACTTCAAGTTCGTCATCGGCTACTCTTCGGTCAGCCACATGGGCTTCGTGCTGCTCGGCCTCATGACTCTCAACCAGATCGGCGAAACCGGCGCCGTCATGCAGATGTTCTCGCACGGCATCATCGCCGGACTGCTCTTCGCCATCGTCGGCCGCATCGTCTACGACCGCACCCATACCCGCCAATTCGGCGATCTCGAAAAGATGCACCTGGCGCGCCGCCTGCCCTTCGCCGCCTGGGCCTTCGTCATCGCCGGCGTTGCCTCCATGGGCCTGCCCGGCTTCTCCGGCTTCGTCGCCGAGTTGGAAGTCCTGGTCGGCGCCTGGAGCGCCAAGCCGTGGTGGACGGTCGTTGCCGGCGTCGGCATCGTAGTCGGCGTGGCCTACACCTGGCGCGCGTTGCAGAAGGCCTTCTTCTCCGACCGCCTGCCTACTCCCGAAGAACATTCCAAAGAGGGCTGGCATACCTTGGGCGCCATCACCTGGCCTGAAGTCGCAGGCGTCACCCTGCTCGGCGCCGCCACCCTGCTCGTCGGTATCTATCCGCACGTTCTGCTAGGCCAGATCGAACCCGCGGTGAAGGCTCTGCTCGCCGGAGGAGGACTGCAATGAACTACCACGACCTCTTCCATGCAACACTGCCTGAAACGGTCCTGGAGTGCGCCGCTCTACTGGTGCTGGTGGCCGATCTCGGTTTCTTCCGCAACGCCGCGGCCAAATCGCGCTCGGCTATCGCCGCCTTCCTTGGCATTATCGGCTGCGGCGTGGCGCTGTGGGCCGTGGGCACGGCCGGCTCGTTGAGCTATGGCGCCGACCTGCTGCTCTCCTCAGGAGGCACCGCCACCGTCGCCCAGTGCGCCGTGCTCGTCCTCACCGCGCTTACGCTGCTGCTGCTGGTCGACTCCGAGTTCACCCGCAATCCCGGGGAATACGTCGCCGTAGTGCTCATGTCGGCCGCCGGCGGCCTGCTCATCAGCGCCGCACAGGACCTGCTGGTCATCTTCACCGGCCTCGAACTGCTCTCGCTCGGCCTCTACATTCTCACCGCCTTCGCCAAGAAGTCCGGCAAGAGCGCCGAATCCGCCCTCAAGTACTACCTCTTCGGCGGCATGTCGGCAGCCTTCCTGCTCTTCGGCTTCAGCTATCTCTACGGCATCAGCGGATCGACATATCTTCCGCGCGTCATCTACGGCGCCAACACGGCCGCTTCCCATGGCGGCGCGCCGCTGCTGGCGATCTCGCTGGTCATGATCGCCGCCGGTCTCGGCTTCAAGGTCGCCGCCGTGCCCTTCCATCTCTGGGCCCCTGACACCTACGAAGGAGCGCCGGCCCCGGCTGCGGCATTCATCGCATCCGTTTCGAAGGTGGCGAGTTTCGCCCTGCTGATCTCTATCAGCTACTCTGCACTGAACTATTTTTCGCTGCTGGCGCAGAACGCGCATTTTGCGGCGGGCAAAGGCTACGTTACCGCCCTCTCTTCCTTACAAGGCCCGCCACACACGGAGCTGACCGTCTTCTACGGCTGGAATCAGATCCTTATTGTGCTCGCCGTCGCCTCGATGGTCTTCGGCAACCTGGCCGCGCTGGCGCAGGTGAGCGTCCGCCGCCTGCTGGCTTACTCCGCCGTGGCCCACGCCGGCTATATCCTGCTCGGCGTCGCTTACTTCTCGTGGGGCAATCGCAACGCTGAGGCCGTGATGTACTACATCCTTACCTACGGCCTCACCACCATCGCCGCCTTCGGCGTGGTCGGCGTCGTGGAGCGCGCCGCCGGCAGCGACAAGATGGACGCCTTCCTCGGTTTGCAGAAGCGCAACCCGCTGCTCGCTGCGGTCATGCTGGTGCTCTTTCTCTCGCTGGCCGGCATTCCGCCGCTGGTTGGCTTCTGGACCAAGTTCAACCTCTTCGCCGCGGTCCTCGCGTTCGGCGGCGGCGCAGCGCCCGTCGTGCTGGTCGCCCTCGCCGTAGCCTTCAGCGCCGTCTCGCTCTACTACTACCTCCAGGTCCTCAAGCGCGTTTACGTCATGCCGGCAATCGACGAGACCCCCATCAAGGCCCATCCCGTCTCCATGCTGGTACTGCTCGCCATGGGCGCGGCTGTGCTCGTCCTGGGCTGCTTCCCCGCCCTGCTCCAGAACTGGATCGCCGGCTTCTACCCCGGCATATAAGCAATACGCAAGACAAAACGGCCGTCCGGAGATCTTCTCCAGACGGCCGTTTCATTGATGGATCAAAGATTCAGGCGCTCTCCCCAATCTCCCTTTGAGATCCTGAGAGCCGCTGACCTGCTGACCCGCTGCGTTTCAGTACTTCACAATCTTCTCGAACGAATCCGCCTTCAGGCTCGCGCCGCCCACCAGCGCGCCATCGATATCTTCCTGCGCCATCAGTGCGGTCACATTGTCCGGCTTCACGCTGCCGCCGTAGAGGATCCGCATGCCTGCGGCGATCTCCGCGCCCAGCAGCTTCGCAACCTCAGCGCGAATCATCTTGTGCGCCTCCTCGGCCATCTCCGGCGTAGCCGTCTTGCCCGTACCGATGGCCCACACCGGTTCGTACGCGATGACGATCGGCTTGGCCATCTCCGCCGTGATGCCGGCAAATGCGCCGGTCACCTGCGTCTTCAGCACCTGCCCGGTCTTGCCGGCCTCGCGCTCCTCCAGCACCTCACCGATGCAGACCACCGGCACCAGCCCGTGCTTCAGCGCGGTGTGCAGCTTCTTGTTCACGATCTCGTCGGTCTCGGCAAAGTACTGCCGCCGCTCCGAGTGACCGATCAACGTATGCGTTCCGCCCACCGCCTTAAGCTGACCGACGGATGTTTCGCCGGTGTAGGCGCCCTCTTCGGCAAAGTGAATATTCTGCGCGCCTACTGCGACCTTGCTTCCCTTGCAGGCGGGAATCACCGTCGGCAGCAGCACCGGCGAGGGAAACAGCGCGATCTCATCTCGCGTGTGGTTGGCCACCATCGGCAAAAACGCATCCACAAACGCCTGCGCCTCGGCCGGCGTCTTGTACATCTTCCAGTTCGCAGCAATCAGTGCTTTCCGAGCCATTGTTCTCCTGGTTCCCCTCAATTGTGTTGAGCTTGCTCTCATTTCTCATTTTATGGGAGCAGATCGCGGCCGCGGGTGACGCTCGCCACAGAAAGCTTCGAATCGCAAGAGGCGGTTTCAGAACTATCCACACAGCGCCGTAACAAAAAGCCGCATCCGGCTCAATGCCGGATGCGGCTTTTGCTGTTCACTGTTCACTGTCGACTGTTCACTGCTTCTCGTTCAACGCCTCGACACCCGGCAGCTTCTTGCCTTCCAGAAACTCCAGCGAAGCCCCGCCGCCCGTCGAGATGTGCGTGATCTGGTCGGCCACGCCCGCCTGGTTGATGGCGCTCACCGAATCGCCGCCGCCAATGATTGACGTCGCCGTCCGGTTCGCCGCCACCGCCTTGGCGATCGCGTTGGTGCCCACCGCAAAGCGCGGAAACTCGAAGACGCCTGCCGGACCGTTCCACACGATCGTCTTGGCCGTCGCCACCACGTCCTCGATGGCCTTCACGGTATTCGGTCCGATATCCAGCCCCTGCCAATCCTCCGGGAAATCCTTCGACGTCTCCCACGGCTGCGTCTTGGCATCGGCTGCGAACTTGTCGGCCAGGACGTTGTCCACCGGCAACAGCAGCTTCACGCCCTTGGCCTTCGCCTTCTCCAGCGCTGCCTTGGCCATGTCGATGCGGTCTTCCTCCACCAGGCTCTTGCCGGTCTTCACGCCCAGCGCCCGCTGAAAGGTGTAGGCCATGCCGCCGACGATCACCAGCGTGTCCACCTTATCCAGCAGGTTTTGGATCACATCGATCTTGCCCGAGATCTTCGATCCGCCGATGATGGCCACGAACGGCTTCTCCGGCGCTCCCAAGGCCTTGCCGAGATAGGTGATCTCTTTTTCCATCAGCAGGCCGGCCGCCGAGGGCTTCACATGGTGGGTGATGCCTTCTGTGGATGCATGCGCGCGATGTGCCGAGCCGAAGGCATCGTTCACGTAGATCTCCGCCAGCTTGGCCAGCTTCTTCGAGAACTCGGGATCGTTCGCCTCTTCCTCCGCATGGAAACGCAGGTTTTCGAGCAGCAGCACCTGCCCGGATTCGAGCTGCCGGGCCATCTCCTCGGCCACCTCGCCCACGCAATCCGGCGCAAAGGCCACGTTCACGCTCGAGCCCAGCTCCTTGTCCAGCAGTTCGCGAAGCCGGTCCACTACCGGGCGCAGCGAATATTTCGCGTTCGGCTTGCCCTTGGGCCGGCCCAGGTGCGAGGCCAGAATCACTTTGGCGCGATGACGCAGCGCGTAAACGATCGTGGGCAGCGTGGCCACAATGCGCGTGTCATCGGTGATGGTCGAGCCGTCCTCGGTCAACGGCACATTGAAATCCACGCGGATAAAGACCCGCTTGTTCGCCAGTTCCAGATCGCGAATCGAAAGCTTGGGCATGGGATGCCTCCTCAGAATGTCAGGGATCAGAGAGAACGGAATGGCGCGAACAAAGGACAGGGACCGGAGACAGATTCTCCCGGTCCCCAGTCCCTTTGTCCCTGCCTTTACAGGCCCTTCTTGGCCAGGAAGCCGATCAGGTCCACAACGCGATTGGAGTAGCCCCACTCGTTGTCGTACCAGCTCAGCACCTTCACGCTGTTGCCCACAACCTTCGTCAGCTTGGAGTCGACGATCGAGCTGCGCTTGTCGCCCTTGAAGTCCGAGCTCACCAGCTCATGCTCTTCGTAGCCCAGGATGCCCTTCATCGGGCCATCGGCGGCTGCCTTCAGCGCGGCGTTCACCGCCTTCGCGTCGGTGGCCTTCTCGCTGATGAAGGTCAGGTCGACGATCGACACGTTCGGTGTTGGGACGCGGATGGCGAAGCCGTCCAGCTTCCCGGCAACCTCGGGAATCACCAGCTTCAGCGCCTTGGCGGCGCCGGTCGAGCTGGGAATCATGTTCAGCGCGGCAGCGCGGGCGCGGCGCAGATCCTTGTGCGGGAAGTCCAGGATCACCTGGTCGTTGGTGTAGCTGTGGATGGTCGTCATGATGCCGCTGACGATGCCGAACTCCTTGATCAGAACCTTGACCACCGGCGCCAGGCAGTTGGTGGTGCAGCTCGCATTGGAGATCACGTTGTGCTTGGCCGGATCGTACTTGTCGTCATTCACACCCAGCACGACGGTGATATCTTCGTTGCTGGCCGGAGCCGAGATGATGACCTTCTTCACCGTCGAGCCGAGGTGCGCCTTGGCCTTGGTGGCGTCGGTGAAGTGGCCGGTGGACTCAACAATGATCTGTGCGCCCACATCGGCCCAGGGCAGCTTGGCGGGATCGCGCTCGGCAAAGACCTTGATCTTCTTGCCGTCGATCGAGATGTGGTCGTCGCCCGCCTGGATGTCGTTGGGCAGATTGCCCAGGATCGAGTCATGCTTGAGCAGGTGGGCCAGCGTCGCGGGGCTGGTCAGGTCGTTCACCGCCACGAACTCGATGTCCTTGTTGCCCAGGGCGGCGCGCAGCACATTGCGCCCGATGCGGCCGAAGCCATTGATTCCAACCTTCACTGCCATCGTGTGATTCTCCTTGATTCTTCATGAGTTGTGATTATTAAGCCGGTGCGCAACGTTCCCCGCGGCGCCTCAAAAACGCAGTTTCACCAAACTCTTGATCCTATCATCCCGGGAGGGGGTATTCCTACTCAAAATGCCGAATCGATGCTGTGGATACAGGACTCCCCACCGTTAGGATGAAGATCGTGCACAAGCCCTGTCTGTGACGCGGCGCACATTCACGGCGAGATCTCCGCATGCGCTCAAGCTGCCTCTCTCCTATGCCGAAGAAGGCAACCGCCTTTCGCTTCCTAATCCATTCCATTTGCCCCCGCCTTGCCCGGTGTGGTATTCGGGTAACATGCAGGCCGGTAGGCCGTTGCGCGCCGGGAACCACTCCGGCATACCTTGTAAGCCAGGTTTGAAGACGGCATGAGAAGACGCTCCAGACGCGCCCCCAATCTTTCCGAATCCACCGGCAAAATCGGCCAGGAAATTCCGTCGAATCAGCCCGCGCCCCTCGTGCCGCACTACACCGACGATCTCGCGGCGCCGCACTCCCGCCCCGAATCGCCCCGGCCGCCCGAGCAGCGCACCGAGCGCTCCGAATCCCGCCACCCGCGGCCGTCCCAACCCTCCAAGCCCGATTGGAACGCCCAGGCCGGCAGAGGCCGCCTGGAAGTGGAGACGCAGCCGGAGATGCCACAGACCCCGCCCGAGGCGCAGCGCGCGCCGGGCGCCCCCAAGGGCTATGTAGTCCTGGCCATCGGCCTGCCCGGCTCTGGCAAAACCACCTGGTTCGGCCGCCGCGGCATCACTCCGCTCTCCAGCGACCTGCTCCGCAACATCCTCTTCGACGATGTCGAGGAGCAGCGCTACCAGGGCCTGGTCTTCTCGACCCTTCGCTCCCTGCTCCGCGCCCGCCTCATCGCCAAAATGCCGATGAATTACGTGGACGCCACCAACCTCTCCACCCACGAACGCCGTCAGTGGATCAAGATGGCCAAAAGCTTTGGATACGAGGTCCAGGCCGTCTTTTTTGATGTACCACTTGAGGTTTGCCTCGAGCGCAATCGTTCCCGCGATCGCATGGTCAGCGAGGAAGTCATGCGCAAAATGGCCGAGAAACTGAAGCCCCCCGTCTTCGAGGAGGGCTTCGAGAAGATCACTGTAGTACGCGTCAAGAGCGCAGGCTGAGAATGAACTACGGAACGGAGAACCCGCCCACGTAACCGGCCCCTCCACTGTTCGGATCCGCGACGAATAGATCTCCGAAGACGCCGTCTTGCACCACCGTGAAGGTCACGTCCCCGCTGCTGTCGGTTGTGAACACGCTCTGACCAGAGCTGCTATAGAGTTCGTAGCTGCCTGAGCCCCCGATCCCGGTTCCGTTTTCAGTGGCCTGGTAGCCCATCATGGCCTCTCCGCCGGTCAGCACAAATTTCAGCGTGCCAGGCGCATTGCCCGAGCCCGCCGCAAACGTCACTGTGCCGCTCTTCAGCGGCGCTTGTGTGCCCGTCGCCAGCGTTCCCTGGTTCGCCTTGGTGATCGGCTGCATGGTCGACATGTAAAGCTGCCCGCTGGCGTTCGTCACATCGGTTGCATATCCGGCGGTTCCTCCGGTGGCCGTCGGGACATTCGAGGTCAACTGAAAGTCGCCGGCCCAGCTCCCCGACTTCGGAAACTTCGCTGTCATCGTGCCATTGCCGTTGGCGTCGCTCGTCAACGAGCCCACGTCGAAGCAGTTGGGACCGCTGTTTCCTGACTGGAACGCGGGACAGAACTCAACAGTGAAATGCACGCCCCCCAAGCCGCCCTTCAGATCGACGTTGACATTCCCTGCCGTATCCACCGTCACTTGTCCGTAGGCGTCGCTGTTGGACCCGCCCTCGAGCGTCGCCTGGTATTGCGGGGTGCTGCTGCCGCCACTCGCGGACGATTGCGCCGCCGTAGTGAACGAGGACGTGAAGGCCGTCAGCGCGGTTCCGTTGGAGCTGGCGACACCGCTGACCGTCACCGTATATTTCGTGCCTGCGGCCAGCGGCTGGGAGGGCGTGAAGGTAGCGCTGTCGGTACTCGCGTTATAGGCTACGGTGCCTGCCACCGCCTGCGTGCTCGCCACCTTGATGTTGGCCACGTCCACAGAGCTGGCTGATGCGGCTCCGGAGAAGGTGATCTGGATCGTCGTGTTCGCCGCCACGTTCGTCGCGCCGTTGGCAGGAACCACCGCGGAGACGGAGAAGGTAGAAGTCGAGGAACTGCTTCCGCTCCCCGAACTGCCGGACCCACCGCCGCTTCCCGATCCGCCCCCGCTGCCGGTTCCGCCGCCGCTGCTTCCGCCGTTCCCGGAGCCGGGATTGTTTGTACTTCCAGGCATGCTGCTATGGCTGCTCCCGCAGCCCGAGAGCGCCAAACACACACTGAGAGACACAACTGTGAAGCTGAGATGAAATCTGCGCATAGAGAGCACCGCCAGGTCTTCGCAACCGTAGATGCCCCCCGCGCCCGGCAGAGTTGGTCTTGTACAGGTTCGGCTGTACTTATGCGGTAAGAAACCATAGAAACCCGACACCCTGCACGCAGCTCGCGGGATAGGGCGGAAGGAACGTTCCTCTGTCCACTCCTACCGCGGACAAAACTTACCTCGCCCACATGCCCGCGCGCATGCCATCTTCACCACCGCGATGTATCCCTTCAATGCGATTGCTGTAGCACCGTCCTCCTCAACCGGCAAACCAGAGAATCCAGCAACTGCTCATCCCTGCGCAGTCCCTGCTTAAACTCGCGGCTGTCGGTGTGTGCTATCTCCTTCAGCAATTCGCGATGGTGTTGCTCCAGAATATTGCACAGGAAATCCTGCTCTTCCTCGCTCAGAATCAATTCCATAACTCCTCCTTCCCACCTCGTACGGAGCGATCGTCTTGAATGCACCGGAGGTTCTTCGCCGAGAAGCAGGAATGTGTTCCTATCCGCGCGGAGCGGTCTTTTGCGGCTTGACATGGATGTTCTTCGTGCGGCTGACTGGATGTTCGCGCTGATGACGCGCACGCGCTTTCGCAATCTCCTCCTGCGAAAGCTTGCTGTGCCCCGTGCTGTGCAGAACATCGCCACTGATGGGGTTGGTGGGAGTTGGGTCTGTCATGGCCATCTCCTGAGGGACGGAATCCCTTCGTCAGGGCACCCCGCGCAGGCGCTGGTCTGAACCCAATCCGGCATTGGCGGAAGACGCTTCAGTCGACCAGAAGCCGGCTTCTCTCCCGAGTCAGGCCCCGGTTCGCCTGGCCGGAACGGCCGCGCGGGAACGCGCGCTGACCGCCACTAGTATAAGCACGGATTGGACTCCCGGGAGCCGGAATATTCCCCTGCTTTGCCCGTAATCCCCAGCCGAAAGTCGGACGGCCGCCAGCCTGCTTTTCCTGTACGGCACCATCTTCGCTGCAAAAGATGACAAACTCTTCACCCTCCGTTCATTTCAGGCCACCCGCTTTGTTCATAAAATAGCTGTGCGAACATCCTTTCCCCGGCCCCCTGCAAAAAAGGAGTACTTATGAACCAAGCTAGGCTTTTTGTCGGCGCGGCGGCTCTGGCGGTATCCGGTCTCGCTGCTCTCGCACTCACCGGATGCGGTCAGGGATCCATGAGCAGCACTGCGGGCAGTGGCGCCTCTGGTCAGGCGATGGTCGTCACAGTCGGCGACGCGCCCCTCAGCAACATTCTCTCCGCCAAGGTGACGGTCTCGGCCCTGACCCTCACGCCCTCCGCAAGCGGCAGCAATGTCACAGTCCTTTCCAGCCCCCGCACCATCGAGCTCTCCAGCCTGGGCGCGATTCAGGAGCCGCTGGAAACTGAAAACCTGGCCGCCGGAACCTACAGCGCGGTCAATGTGACGGTCAGTTCGGCAACCGTCACCTATGTCGACTCGACCGGCACTGTGGTCACCGGCACCGCAACCGTCAGTTCCCCCAACGATACCGTGACGCTCAATCCCGCGCTCACCGTAACCCAGGGACAAGATGTTCATCTGAGCCTGAACTTCAACCTCGCCCAGTCTTTCGACCTCACCGGCTCAACCCTCACTTTCACGCCCTCCATCACCACGGCCGCCGCCTCCATTGAGAAGGAGAGCGAGGCCGATCGGGAAGTGGAGGTGACCGGCTCGGTCGTCTCCATCAGCTCGACCTCCATCACTGTCCAATCGGCAGTTACCGGCGTTCAGTCCACCTTCGCCATCAACTCGTCGACGCAGTTCTCGGCGAACACCTCCGCCGCCAGCATCAAGCAGGGCTCGATTGTGACGATTCATGGCGCCGTGCAGACGGACGGCACGCTGCTCGCCATCATGATCTCCGCTTCCATGAACGGCGATGCCATGGGGAACTCGCAGGCCGGCGGCCGCGGCATCGTCACCGCCGTCACCAGGGACGGCACCGGCAACGTGACCTCGTTCAGCTTCATGCCCCGCGAAGACTTCGGCGACATGTCTTCCTCCATGCCGCTGACCGTCAACCTCTCGTCCTCGACCACCTACGGCGTCAGCGAGGATGCAACTCAGCTCGGTATTCCGGCTACCGCCTTCACCAATGCTGAGATCTTCCTCGGCCAGTCCGTGCAGGTCATTGGAACCGCGGCCAACGGCACGATCACGGCGCAGGAGGTCGATCTCGCGCCCGAAAGTCTGTCCGGCACGCTGACCGCCGCTCCGCAGGGCGCCGCTCCCACCTACACATTCACCCTGCAACTGCCCGCCCAGTCGTTCCTGACGACCTACGACGCGCTCACCACCCTGGACGCCACCACCACGGCCCAGACTGAGTACGAGGACACCCTGACCTCGAGCGGATTCGCTTCCTTGGCAGTGGGTACGAATCTCGAGCTGCATGGCTATCTGCTTCTGGATAGCTCCAACCACTATTCGCTCACTGTGGCCGCTGTTAACCAGGTTGAAGTCGAAGGCACCGATCACTGATCCCCTGTGATTGGGAAGATGGGGAGGCATTGTCCGGCGAGCCCGCAAAGGCCGCGTAGCGCGATGCCTCCCCTCGTTTTTTTCAATACAATGCCACTATGAGTGCTTCCCCAGCTTCCGAACCCTATACCGAGCCTTGGCTGCGCGGCACCCACGGCGAGATCCGCGCCGCAGGCCGCGCTGTTGTTCATGCCCTCGAACTCGCGCTGGATGACATACGCAAGTGGACAGCCGGCCTCACCCAAGCTGAGATTCAAGCTTCCCCTTTCGAGCTGACGCCGATGGCCACCCAACTCCGCCACATCGCCGGCTCCATTGATCGCATCCTCACCTATGCGGAAGGCCAACGCCTCACCGACGAGCAACTGCAACGCCAGCGCAGCGAGGAACGCGACAGCGAGTCGCTGCGCGAGCTGCTGACCGCCGTCGAGGCCGCCATTGCCGGCGCATTCGTCCGCATTCGCGCCCTGGCGGCGCAGGACCTGGAGCAGTCGCGAGCCGTGGGCCGCAAACAGCTCCCCACCAGCCTTGGTGGAGCGCTGGTGCATGTGGCCGATCACACCCAGCGGCATGTGGGCCAGATAGTGGTCACCGCGAAAGTGCTCAAAGGATTGCGCAGCGGCGTATAGGTATTCAGCCGTCTACTGTGCTGCGCGGACGAAACAGGCAATCGAAGTCCACGGCGGAGACATTGTCGGCGCCGTGGTAGCCCACCGCCTGAATCTGCGCAGGCACAAAGCCAAGCGCGAACATGTATTCGATAGCTTCGTGCAAATGCCAGTCGCCCTTGTAGGTGTGGATCACCGGCAGCTCCATCAGGATGCCGGCGGCCCG
>DAIDLI010000137.1 GCA_027449545.1 Acidobacteriaceae bacterium
ATCCAGCATCTCCAGTGTCTCGATGACGGCATCGTAGAGGTTGGTTTCGCGAAACGAGGGTCTGGCAACCGTGCTCAGGGCATCGCGAATCTCCGCGCGATTGCGGGTGAAGTCTACCTGCACCTTGGGGCGCATGTCGAAGGTGACCAGAGCCGCCCAGTCCGGGGGCTCGAGGTAGTCGAGAAAGCTGTAGCTCCAGGAAGCGGCCCGTGCGGCGAAGTAGCCATAGGAGCCCGAGCTGAATTCCATCAGAATGACGACGGTCATGGGATCCGATGCCGGGGCAAGGCTCACCACCGTCTGGGGGATTCCGTTATCGTAGACGCGGAAGTTTTCGCTCTTAAGTCCCTGCACAACTCGGCCACTCTTCTCGGTGACCAGGGCATCGACGGTGACGATGGAGGCGTCGAGCGTAAGCCGGGCCGCCGGGGTCTGGGAACCGGCGGCCACGGCCTCGCCAGGCACAGTTTGCGCCTGGCGCGCAATCGCCGCTCCTCGCGCAGCGGCGAATCCCACACAGATGGTCCAAAGTGCCAGCGCATTTGCGAGTGCCTTCATAACTGCCTCGCTGGCATCTGCCCCTCCTCTCCGGGCAGGAGTCTTGTTCCGTTGGCCTGAAGCGAGGTGCGTCCTCAGGCCCCCTGTACCTCTTCCAGACCGCGGCCGGTCACCATGACCGGGCAATGAGCTTCGCTCAACACCGCCCTCAGCACCTGCGCTCTGCGACCGCCGGGCGCGCTCACCGGTCCGGGCGAGCACATGAGGATGAGATCCTGGTGCGTCTTGGCTGCGTGAGCAACGATCTCGCGCGCGGGATCCCCGGCGCGGATGGCAATCTGCAGCGGACAACTGATCGGCGTCTTTCTGCGAATCCAGTCCGGCAGTTCTGAACTTACCGCGGTGGGCGTGCGCAGGAGTCTTGTTTCCTGGCGCTCCTGGGGCGTAAAGACGTGCACCACCGTGAGAGCCGCGTTCCACTCCCGGCAGAGTTCGCAGGCGAAGCGCAGCGCGACCTCATTTTTGGTTTGTAGCGAGAGCGCGAGAGAGATTCGTTTTGCCGGTTCGGCGCCCTGGGGCGGGGGCGGAACCCCGTTGCCAATGATGCAGGCGGGCACACGGAGAAGCGGCAGCACCCGCTCCGTCACATTGGACGGACATAGGCCGCCGGCGATTTTCTCGCAATGCGTGGCAATCAGCACCCGATCGGTGCCCGAGCGGGCCGCCAGGGAAGGCACGGACTCTTCGGCCGGGCTCCACAGAATAGTGGACTGGCAATGGATGCCCACCCATTGCAGCCGCTTCTGGATGCGTTCAGCGGCGGCGCGCTGTTCCTCTTCGCCTCCCTGTCCGGCCAGATAGCCGAGGATGACTCTGGCTTTGCTTTGCCGGGCCTGCACCATGGTGTGAAAGAGGAGCATGTCCTCATTCCGGCCATCGGTGATCACCAGGATGCTGCGGGGCGCGCTCCACCGGCGCAGCGACGGCGCGGTCATGGGTGGGCGTGCAACTCCAGAGAAAACCGCATTCAATCCAAGACCGGACATCACCCCTCCAACCTGAATTCCATTGAGAGCTGCAACGCGCAATTCATCCTGCGTCGCAACACCGGAGTCATGCACGTTCCTGGCCAGACCGCATGCTCGGCGGCCGGTCCCTGCCGCTGTTCTCTTTGTCGTGCCGAGGCCGCTACCCGATTGAGGCGCGAAACCTATGGAAATCGTTTGGAAAGCTACCGAATGGCGAAGCATGGCTCTCCTCTGCCGTGGGGTTCCGGTGCGCAGGCGGTTTGAGGGGCGGTGGCTGGGGAGAGGCAGCAGAGAAGGGGAGGCCGCGAACTTTTCGTACGCGCTTGTCAAGAAATTTTGACATCTGTGCCTCCGGACTCCGGCGTTTGATGAAAAGAAAGGCAACCGGCCTGCTCTGGAATGGCCCTGGAAATGCCATAAGAGGTTTGGAGTGTGTCGGCCACGCCCAGGATCGGTTCGGGCTGGCCGGGAGGGTGGATGTATTCACTGGCCATCATCGTGGCAGTCGCGCTGGAGACGATCCTTGTTCAATCGCAAGGGGTTCTTCTGCTTTTGATTCCCCTGCTGATCGTGCTGGCCACCTTCCTGCCTTATGCGGCGCGCGGGTACCCATTGGGGGCGACGCTGGTTCTTCTGATCCTGCAGACCGGCACGCTGTTTCATCCGGTGTTTGCGGAAAGCGGGGGCCTGATCCTGGAGTCGAGGATCATCTTCATCGGTCTGGTTTCGATGTATGTGTGTATCCTCATCCTGCCCAAAGTCCTGCGCCAGCAGGACCGGCGCCTGTTTTCAACCGCAATGCTCCTGGCTTTCCTGCTCTTCTATGCGGCCGGGGCGGTGATCGTCTCCGGCATCGGGAGCGCCGGCCTCTCCGGACTGCTCTCACCCGATCACCTCACCGTGCATGCCAGCCAGGTGCAGTGACCGATTCCCAGCTAAGCCCCGCTGGAGTACACTTGGGCTACCAATCCCAGGCGGCTGATGGTTCTTCCTTCGTGGTTGTTGCGGCCGCGAGGGCGGTACGGCATTTGCCGGGGAGCTGGCTCAGCGCTATGCAAGCCAATGCGACAGGTGAGGCCGTCTCTCTCCGGGACGCGCAGAGTTACGACTACCGGAAGCAGCAGACCGCGTTCTGCATCGTTACCCTGTTCGCGCTGGGCATCTTACTGCTGGTGCATACGGTATTCGCGTCGGTGATCGGCGAGCCGTCGCTGGCGGTGCTGGTTCTGCTGGCCTTGAGTTTTCTGCTGCGCCTGGTTGAGCTGGGTTGGTTGCAGAGCCGGGAACGGGTCACCAGGAAGATCGCACAGATGGACGGGGTGGCCTCGATCCTGGGGAATCTGTTTCTGGTCATTCTGCTCGCCTGGTTTTCGACCACCGACCACAGCCCTTACCAGGTGCTGCTGGCCATTCCCGTACTCCAGGCGGCTTGCCTCTTCGGCCTGCTGGTCACGTCAGCCACGGTGGTTGCGGCGGGCGGAACCATCTTCTTCTGGATGTATCACTATTCCGAGCTTTACCAGCAGCTCTCGCCGATCGACTATCTGGAAGGCGGCATGCTCACGCTGGTGTTGGCGCTGACGGCGGTTCTCATCTGGTTCCTGGTGCGGGTGCTGCGAACCCATGAGGCGGCGCTTTCCTCCGCGCTCGCCGATCTTGGCGCAACCCGCCTGCAACTGGCGAACGAGGAGAAGCTGTCGGCGATCGGCCGGTTCGCAAGCGGGATTGCGCATGAGATCCGCAATCCGCTGGCCATGATTCTGAGCGCGCTGGCGACGGCCATCGATCCGGAGGTTGAGCCGCAGGAGCGCGGGGAGATGTTTGCCATCGCCCGGCATCAGGCGAGCCGGCTGGAGACTCTCACGACGGATTTTTTGCAGTACGCGCGCCCCGCCGACCTGAAGCGCGCGCCGATCCTGGTGGACGAACTGCTCGGATCGGTGGAGAGCCTGACGCGCCTGCGGGTGGGCGAGCGGCCGATCGAGATCGCGTGCAGCGCTCCGGCGGAGCAGGTGGCCATCATCGACGGATCACTGGTGGAGGCCGCGCTCCTCAACCTCACGCTGAATGCCGTAGATGCCGTGGGCGGCGCCGGCACAGTGGTGCTGCGCGCCGATGCGGGCGATTCCGTGCTGCGGATCGAAGTGGAAAACAGCGGAGAGCCTATTGCCGCGCCGCATCTGGAGCGCATCTTCGAGCCTTTCTATACCACCAAGCCCGAGGGCACCGGCCTGGGACTGGCGATGGCCAAGGCCACTGCCCAGGCCCATGGCGGAGACCTATGGGTGAGCCAGAACCGTAAGGGCCGGGTCACCTTCACCATGGAGCTGCGCGACTGGCGAGATTTTAAGGAGATGCCCGATGGGCAGAATACTGATCGTTGACGACGAACCCAACCTGCGCAAAATTCTCGTGGCAAATTTGCGCAAGGACGGACACCTCATAGCTGAGGCCGCGGGCTGCGGCGAGGCAACCCGGCGGCTGGCGCAGGAGGAGTTCGACGTGGTTCTCACCGACCACAAGATGCCCGATGGCACGGGGATGGACATTCTGCGCGCCATCCACGAAGAAGACTCCACGACCTCCGTGGTTTTTCTGACGGCGGTGGGTACTGTGCAGCTCGCAGTAGAGAGTATGCGCGAAGGCGCCTTCGATTTTCTGACCAAGCCCTTCACGCCCGAGGCGGTGCGCTCCACCGTGAATCGTGCCTGCGAGCGTACGGCACTGCTGCGTGAAAATGCGGTGCTGAAGACTACGGTTACCAAGCTTCAGGACGCGGGCGAACTGCTGGGGACCAGTCCTGAGATGGAGACCGTACGGGCGCTGATCGAGCGCGTTGCCAAGACCAACTCCACGGTGCTGATCACCGGCGAGACGGGGACCGGCAAGGAACTGGTGGCGAGGGCAATCCACCGCAACAGCTTGCGGGCCAAGCGGCCGTTCATCGCCATCAACTGCGCGGCTGTCACGGAAAGCCTGCTGGAGAGCGAGCTCTTCGGACACGAGCGGGGCGCCTACACGGGCGCCGACAAGGCGCGCGCCGGCCTGTTTGAAGCCGCCCACGAGGGCACGCTCTTTCTGGACGAGGTGGCGGAGATGTCGCTGGGGGCGCAGGCCAAGCTGCTGCGGGTTTTGGCCGACGGCGAGATTCAGCGCGTGGGCTCCACGCAGACCCGCCGGGTGGACGTGCGCGTGCTGGCCGCTACCCATCAGAAGCTGCAGGATGCGGTGCGGCGCGGCGCCTTCCGCGAAGACCTGTTCTACCGCCTTGCCGTGGTGCCGATTCACCTGCCGCCACTGCGCGAGCGCAAGGAGGATCTGGGGGAGCTGTGCCGGGAACTGCTGGAGCGGATTGCGTCCGACATGAAGGTTTCGCTGCGGCCGCTGAGCGGGGCCGCGCTGGGCAAGCTCAGCCGCTACGCGTTTCCGGGCAATATCCGCGAGCTCCGCAACCTGCTGGAGCGGGCGCTGATTCTGGGCCAGCATTCTGAGCTGCAGCCCGAGGATTTTCCGTTCCTGGCCACGGCTCCCGAGGTACAGCGCGTGCGCGGAGAGGTCACCGCCGAACAGCTTGCCGGTCAGTTGCCCACGCACATCGATCTGCGCGAAACCATGGCCCGCTTCGAGCAGGCGCTGATTGTCCGCGCTCTGGACGAAGCGCGCGGCGTGCAGGCCGAAGCGGCCCGCACGCTGAGTCTCTCGCGCAGCGATCTCGGCTACAAGCTGAGCAAGTACGGAATCTCTGTGAATTAGGTTCTGGCGCGATTAGCGGCTGAGGGACAGCTTCAACCTGCGATCACGTGCAGCGCTACAATCCCCAGAATCACCGCCGAGGCGGCCGTCGCCAGCGCGATCATCAGGACGGGGAAATGCCGGCGGATGGCCGCGGCGCCTTCCAGTGCAGCACGGCGCAGCTCGGAATCTGTGCGCCAGCTTTGCACCAGAGCGATGCCGCCCATGGTGAGCACGGCGAAGGGAAAGGCCATCAGGAACAGCCACAGTCCCAGGTGAGTTCGGGCCGCATACCAGGCCACAATGCGCTGCGCCGTGTGCGCCGGCTCGAACTGCTGCGGCTGCACATTGCGCACGAACAGCGCGGTCATGAAGAGAGCGGCGGGAAAGATGAGCAATACTTCCAGGGTGGCGAGGGTGCTTCGCATCGTCTTCATGGTCCCCATTTATACCGCAAGGTAAGACCGAGAACAAAGGAAAAAACCATCAGGCGGCGGCGAGTTGGGTCCCCGGGGTACAAGCCGGAGCGAGGCGCCCCTGCGCGCGAGGCCTTGTGCAGCTTAGCGGTTGCTGCCTCCCACGCTAAAATCGGAGCTATGGCAAGCGCGGCAATCTCTTCGGATGTTCTGGCCAGGTACGAGCCCGTGATCGGGCTGGAAATGCACGTGCAACTGCTCACCGCGACCAAGATTTTCTGCGGCTGCGCGAACCGCTTCGGCGCCGAGCCGAACACGAATATCTGCCCGGTCTGCATCGGCTTGCCGGGCGCGCTGCCGGTGCTGAACCAGAAGGCGGTGGAGTTTGCGGTGCTTGCCTCGCTGGCTCTGAACTGCGAGGGCCGCGAGCGTTCCGTTTTTGCGCGCAAGAGCTACTTCTATCCCGATTCGCCGAAGGGCTACCAGATCTCGCAATTCGACAAGCCCTTGTCCGAGCACGGCTGGATCGAAGTGCCAACGGCCGAGGGCGGCAGGAAGAAGATCGGCATTACCCGCATTCACATGGAAGATGACGCGGGCAAGAGCATTCACGACGGTTTTGCCGACTCCGCCACCCGCACGTATGTCGATTTGAACCGCTGCGGCACGCCGCTTATCGAGATCGTGAGCGAGCCGGACATCCGCACGCCCGAAGAAGCGTTCGAGTATCTGACGCGGCTCAAGGAAATCCTGCTCTACACCGGGGTTTCGGACTGCAACATGGAAGAGGGCTCGCTACGCTGCGATGCCAATGTGAGCGTCCGGCCGCGCGGCCAGGAGAAGTTCGGCACCAAAGCCGAGGTTAAGAACGTCAACAGCTTCAAGTTCATCCGCGCCGCGCTGGAGTACGAGATCGAGCGCCAGGTCGAGGTGATCGAGTCGGGCGGCAAGGTGGTGCAGGAGACCCGGCTCTACAACGCCGACCAGGGGCGCACGTATTCCATGCGCTCGAAGGAGCAGGCCCACGACTACCGTTATTTTCCCGAGCCCGACCTGCCGCCGCTGGTGGTTTCTCCAGAGCTCTTGTCCGAGACGAAGAAGAGAATGCCGGAGCTACCGGAGGCACGCCGGGCGCGCATGATCGCCGAGTACGAACTCTCGGAACGGGATGCGTATACGCTCACCGCAAGCCGTGCGTTTGCGGACCGGTTCGAGACAGCGGCGAAGACCGCGCGCAGCCCGCGACGCGTAGCCAACCTGTTGCTGAGCGAGGTGACGGGGCGGCTGAAGGCGCTGGATCTCGAACTGGAGAACTCGCCGGTGTCGATGGCCGGCATCGTAGAGGCGGCCGACCTGCTCGAGGAGGGCAAGATCAGCTCCAAACAGCTCAAGCAGCTCTTCGACATCTGTTTTGAGAAGAGCGAGGACTTCGGGCCAGTCTACGAGCGCGAGAAGCCGCAGCAGATCACCGATGCGGGCGCAATTGAAAAGATGATCGATGAGGTGATCGCCGCGAATCCCAAGCAGGTGGAGCAGTACCGGGCGGGAAAGAAGACGATGGCCGGATTCTTTGTGGGCCAGGTGATGCGGCTTTCCAAGGGGCAGGCCAATCCAGGGCTGCTCAATGAACTGGTGACGAAGAAACTGGAAGGCTGAGGTGTCAGCCGCCGCAGGACGCGGCGGCTATGCCTATTTCAAAGTAAGGTCGGTAAAGTAAGTGTCCCGCGTATCCCAGGAGCTGACCGTTTTCACGGCGCTCTTCTTGCCGTTCTTCTCCGCCCACAGGTTGAAATCTTGCGACTTGTCCACCTGGGCAAAGGAGAAATGGCCGTTGGCGATGGAGGTAAAGCTGCGAATGGTCTTGGTCTTCTGGCTCTGCAGGAACACCGTGGCGTCTGCGATCGGCTGACCTGCGCTGTTCAGCACTGTCCCGTTGACCGTGCGCATACCCATGTTCTGCGCCTGAGCGAAGGGCGCAAAGGCTGCGCTGCGGGAGGCGGAGGGGACCACTCCCAAAGCCAATGCGGCGAAGACGACGCCGGCAGCGAGCATCGTCCGGCGCGCGCTCACCATCCTGGAACGACCTGCGGTGACCATGCGCATTTCTACTCCTCCTCTTCTTCTTCTTCGCCGTAGAGATCCTCGTCCTCGTCCAGCTCGCCGTCTACGCGGGCAAGCTCCAGGGGTTCGACTCCCACGATTTCAAACTCGGTCCCGCATTCCTCACAGGCAACCACGTCGCCTTCTTCGACTTCGTCCAGTTCAATATCCAGTTCGTTCTCGCATTCAGGGCAGTTCGCCATGGCAGCCTCCTCTTGATCAACAGAATCCGTATGGATGATGACTCTTCACGATACAACATCCCGCGTGAGAACCAGGGTGGGGCAAAGGTTCAGGCGCAGGCAATTCCAATGACTTGTCCACGCGGAAAAAGTCACCGCTCGCGAACGCTGCGCATCAAATGTTATCCGGTCCCGCTATAGTTTTAGGGACGACCGGCCCTGCGGTCAAGACCCCCGCGCAGGGGCGGGCAACCGGAATGGGATGCGTGTGCGGCGGGAAGGGAAGCGCCGCTGGGATGCTATCCCAGGCGCTCCCATCCTTTCGGGCGGGCCGCCGAAAGGCCATCCGGTGACACCCGGGTGGGGATGCGTTTACCCTGTTGGAGACGATGCGCAGAATTGGTTCCAGCCCATTCGCCTTTCCGAGCTTCCGCGGCGCCACGCGCCAGCTGATCCTGATCAATCTCGGCACCTATTTCGCATTCGCCATTCTGGGGGTGGCCTCGTCCGCCACGGCCGGGGCGGTGGCTGGGCTGTTTTCTTTTGAACCGTTTGCCTTTTTGCACGGATATCTGTGGCAGCCGCTTACCTATAGCTTTCTGCACTTCGGGATTCTGGCGACGCTCTTTGAGCTGCTTTCGCTGTGGTTCCTGGCTGGTTTTCTGGAGGAGTATCACAGCGCCAACTGGATACTGGGCCTCTACGCGGTTTCGGTGCTGGGGACGGCTGCCGCCGCCCTGGTGATCTACGGCCTGAGCCAGCCGCTGCACTTCGCGCTGCCCGCCCTGCCGCTCTATGGCTGTTTTGGCGGCATCTTCGGCTTGCTGGCGGCGATCGGCATTCTCTACGGAGATGTCGAGTTCCTGATGTTCTTCGTCATCGGCATCAAGGCCAGATACCTGGCGATCATCTATGGCCTCGTAGCGGTGGCCATGCTCTTCGGGCAGGAGCGGATGTATGCCTTCGCGCAGCTCGGCGGCGCAGTGGCCGGCGTGCTGTTTGTGCGCAAGGCTCCCCGCCGGGGCATGTTGTTGATCTTCAGCGAGAGTTGGTACGGACTGCGCAATCGCTACTACCGCTGGAAGCGCCGCCGCGCCGCCCGCAAATTTGAGGTCTACATGCGCTCGCAGGGCCGCACCATCAAATTCGATGGCCAGGGTCGTGTCATCCACGAAGACGACGACGACAAGCAGCGCTGGAACTAAGGACGAGATCAAAGAGCCGCCGGCAGAGATCCGACCATCGCACGCCTGACCTGATCCGCGCGCTCTGAATCTGCTCCCGCCGTTTACAATCCTTTCTGACATGAGTGCCAAGATTGCTTTTCTCTTTCCCGGGCAGGGCTCGCAAGCTGTAGGCATGGGCCGCGAGCTGGCCGAAAAATTTCCCATCGTTCAGCAGACCTTTGCCGAGGCTGACGCCGCGCTTGGCTTCGCGCTCTCCCAGCTTTGCTTTGAGGGCCCAGAAGACCAGCTCCGCCTGACCGAAAACACTCAACCGGCCATCCTGACCGTAAGCGTGGCGGCGGCGCGGGTGCTGGCGGAGCAGGGAATCGAGCCGGCTCTTGCCGCCGGGCATTCGCTCGGTGAGTGGTCGGCCCATGTGGCCGCTGGAACGCTCAGCTTTGCCGACGCCGTGCGCGCCGTGAAGGCCCGCGGCCGCGCGATGCAGCAGGCCGTGCCCGCCGGTCAGGGAGCCATGGCGGCGATTCTGCAACTCGATCCCGCCGAGGTAGCCGGGGCTTGTGCAGAGGCGGCGCAGGAGACCGGCCTGGCGGTTCAGGCCGCCAACCTGAACTCCCCGGGTCAGACGGTGATCTCCGGCGCCGCAGCGGCGGTGGAGAAGGCTTCTGCGCTGTGCAAGGCCAAGGGGGCGCGGCGCGCCGTGCCGCTGCCGGTCAGCGCTCCGTTCCATTGCACGCTGATGCAGCCGGCCCAGGAAGAGGTGGCACGGGTGCTGGGGCAGCTTCAGATCAACGAGCCGCGCATTCCCGTGGCTGCAAACGTCAGCGGCAGCATGATCTCCACGGCGGAGGCCGCGCGCGATGCGCTGATCCGCCAGGTGACCGGCGCGGTGCGCTGGGTGGATTGCGTGCAGGCTCTCAAAGCCGCCGGGGCAGAAGTCTTCATCGAGGTCGGCCCTGGAAAGGTGCTCTGCGGGCTGCTCAAGCAGATCGACCCGGCACTGAAATCACTGAACGTGGAAGATGCCGCCAGCCTGGAGAAAACGCTGGCGGAGTTGAAGAGCGTCTAGCTCTGGTCGGCAGCATCCTGCCGGATAGCCGGTTAGCCCGGGGGGAGCGAATGGGGGCTCTCCAGCGGGGTTTCGGTTGTGAAGCGCACCTCGACGGGCACGCGCATCTTCACCGGCTTGCCGGCCTTGGTTGCCGGATCGAAGCGGTAGCGCTGCACGGCCGCGGCCGCCGCTCCATCCAGGCCGTAGCCGGAGGACTTCTCCAGGCACAACTGCGCCGGCTTGCCCTGCTGGTCCACGACCAGATCGAGGAGCACCACAAAATTGCCGACGTGGGATCGGTGGCTGGCCCGGATGGCATCCTGGGTGATCAGGGCGGGAACCGTGGACTTGACCCGGGGCCGGATCACGCCCTGCTCGCGCAGCCCGGCGATGCCGTCGCCCCGCAGGCTGTCATGGAAGTGCGCCGGGCACAAGGGGACCTTCAGGTCGGCTCCCCGAGAGTGCGGCGAGCGGATCGCGGAGGGGGTTCTGGTTTCGTTCGCCGGGGTGGTTGGATGCTTCGTCTGCGCGAAGGCCGCCGGCGTAGCCACAAGGAATGCAAGCACGAGCCACGGATGTTTGCCCATCGGATGCTCCCAATCCGATAGATGCAAATTCCAGTCCGGCGTCAAACCAGGCCAAGCTCACGCAGGAAGAAGGTAGAAGCCCTTTGCCAGTCATCCGTCTGTAACCAATAGGGAACCATATCTGCCGTCAATAAAGTTTGAAAAATACCTCAACGCTTGCTCGCGCAGGAACCGGTTTGCCGTTCTTGGTCGCCGGAACAAACCGGTACTTCAATGCAGCCTTAACCGCCTGCAGATCCAAGCCGTATCCGGCAGCTTTCATGACGCACGGATCGCGGGGAAACCCGTTCTCGTCGATAATCAAACTGATCAGGCTGATAGCCTCAAAATTCTTCATATGGCCATTCCTGATTACGGTTTTTGCCTCCTTCGAGAATTCTGCCTCCACCTGCTTCCTGGGGCGCGGTGGTGTCATACTAGCTCGATCTGCTTCACCAGCAATGCCATCACTCTTGAGGCTGTCCTCAAATTTGGTGGGACACTCTTGGACTTGTCCGGAAGTTGCGGCATCGTCTTGATCGGGACAGGCTTGGAGAACTGGAACTGGTGGCGCTATCTGGCTCAAAAACGGGATGCCGATACAGGTCCGAACCGGAACTGGGTGGTTGTCCAACATTCCGGGATTGAAAGTGGATTGCTTGATTGCAGCAACGGCGAGCGCTACACATTGGGTGTTCCGCGAGTGGATGGTCTTACCAATACTGACGCTGCCGTCAGTGCCGATTTCCGCGGCCAGCACAGTTAAATCTGGAGTGCATGCCTTTACCGCTGCCGCCGGTTCCGCGGGCGAAGGCTTCACGAGCACGGGTGCGACAATGCCGGGGCCAAGTTCATAGGCACCGTCCTTATCTGGCATTGGGACGCCTGGCTTGATGTTCGACGGCAGACTATCTGCGGGATGCGCCAACTTCTCCTGTCCGGAAATGAAACCTGCGCTCAACGCCAGCAGCACGAGCGACAGGCTTGCTTTTCGCATCGGAGTTCACCTCGGATTGAAACTCCTTCTAATCATACGATTCCCAATTCCCGCAGCATGAAAGCGTAATCCAGCGCGATCTCTTTGAGGTAGTCGTAGCGGCCGCTGGCGCCGCCGTGGCCGGCTTTCATATTGGTGACGAGCAGCAGCGGGTTCTGGTCCTGCTTGAGCGTGCGCAGTTTGGCTACATATTTGGCCGGTTCCCAGTACATCACCTGGCTGTCGTGCAGCGAGGTTTTGACCAGCATCGACGGGTACTTGGCCGACTTCAGGTTGTCGTAGGGGGAGTAGCTGAGCATGGTGCGGAAGTACTCTTCCTCGTTGGGATTACCCCATTCCTCGTATTCCGGCACGGTGAGCGGCAGCGAGGCGTCTAGCATGGTGTTCATCACGTCGACAAAGGGCACATGGGACACGACCGCACGGAAGAGGTCCGGCCGCAGGTTGGTGACCGCGCCCATCAATAAACCGCCAGCCGAACCGCCCTCGATGGCCACGCGCTTTGGATCGCCGTAGCCGTTGGCGGTGAGGTGCTCGACGCAGGCGATGAAATCGGTAAAGGTGTTGCGCTTCAGGAGCATCTTGCCGGCGTCGTGCCAGGGCTTGCCCAGATCGCCACCGCCGCGGATGTGGGCGTAAGCCATGACCACGCCGCGATCCAGCAGGCTGAGGCGGTTCGAGTTGAAGCCCAGCGGCAGCGAGTAGCCGTACGAGCCGTATCCGTATACATAGAGCGCGTTCTTGCCCGGCTGGCGCTTGTCCTTTCGGTAGACGATCGAGACCGGTACTTCGACGCCGTCCGCCGCCCGCGCATGCAGGCGTTCGCTGGCATACTGGGTGCGATCGAAGCCGCCCGGTACTTCGAGCTGCTTGAGCAGCGTCGATTCGCCGCTTTTCACGTCGTACTCGTAGACGGAATTGGGCGTCACCAGCGACTGATAGGCATAGCGGAACTTTGTTGTCTCGAAGATACGGTTGATGTGCGGGTGGGCGCTATAGGCGGGCTCGGGGAAGCTGATTTCCGCGGCCGGAGCGGCCTCGGGTCCCTCGTTGACAAAACTCCACAGGCGCAGTTGCGGCAGCCCGTCTTCCCGCTCGCAGGCGACGAAGAATCCCGCGAAGAGGTCCACGTCTTCCAGCATGATGGCATCGCGGTGCGCGATCAGTTCCGTCCAGTGTTCGCGGCCGGGCGCAGCCTCGGGTGCTGTGACCAGGCGGAAGTTGCGGCCTCGGTCATTGGTGCGGATGAACCAGGTGTCATTGCGATGGTCGACGTAGTACTCGTGCTCGTCCTCGCGCGGCGCGATCAGCTTGAATGCGCTGGTGGGATCATCGGCGGCCAGCACCTGAATCTCGGTAGTGGTGTGGCTGCCCGCCTCCAGCATGATGAACTTGCCGTCGCGGGTGCGGCCGACCGCGAGGTTGAAGCGCTCGTCATCATCCTGGAATACGAGCACGTCCTCGCAATGGCGCATTCCGCAGCCGTGCCGCCAGACCTGGTACTGCCGCTTCTGCTGCTCGTCTTCCACGGTGTAGAAGAGGGTGCGATTGTCGGCGGCCCAGCACACCGAGCCTACCCGCTCTACCGTATCGGTGAAGGTTTCGCCGCTCTCCAGGTCCTTTATGTGCAGCGTGTACTGCCGGAAGCCGGTGGTGTCGGTGGTGTAGGCAAGATAGCGGCCGTCGTCGCTGATGTCCATGTCGCCGATGGCGAAGAAGGGGAATTTGTCGGCCAGCAGGTTGCCGTCGAGGATGACATGCTCGGGAGCATCCGCATTCGGCCCGTTCTCTGTCCCCGGTTTGCGGCAGTGGATGGCGTACTGGAGACCCTCCTCGGTGCGCGTGTAATACCACCAGCCGCCGTCGCGGAAGGGAACCGAGACGTCAGTCTGCTTCATGTGGCTGAGCATCTCGTTGTAGAGTTGCTCGCGCAGATCCGCCAGGGGCGCCATGACGGCTTCGGCGTACTGGTTCTCCGCCTCGAGATAGGCGGTGACCTCGGGATTTTCCTTCTCCCGCAGCCAGGCGTAGGCGTCAGCCAGCGCAATGCCATGCAGGCGGTTTTCAGTGTGTATCTGGCGGGCAGTGGGGGGCGCGGGAATGGAATTCGTGCTCATACATCCCTAGTGTAGTGGCATGCCGGAGCGGGGTGAGCAGAGGATTCCGCTCACCCCGCGCGCAGGCTTGTGGCGGCTTGCCGAGCTATTTCAGGCCATAGACATCGATCTCCCCCTGCGGATTCCCGGCGCTGGTCAGATCATGCCCGGTGGAGATGTAGACCTTTCCGTTCGCCACGACCGGCGAGCTGAACTTGATGCCGTAGCCCGGCTTATCGCTCGCATTCATGCTGCTGTCGTAGATCTCGGTGGGGAAGTTGGCTGCGTCGTAGGCGCGGAGGATTGCGCTGCTGGGGGCGGCTCCGCTGGTGTTCTGGAGCGGATTGCCCTGGTCGATCATCCACACGATGCCGTCGTTCGAGCCGTTCGAGGAGATGAACGGACTGGTGCCGCGCGTGCCCTGCTGCTGGTAGGCAGAGGTATCCGCATCCGGCGTCAGCGTTCCCGAGTATGCGAACTGGCGCACGCCTCCAGGAGCCGAGGAAGAGGTCGGAGTCACGCCCAGATAGATGCTGCCGTTGAAGTAGGCCGAGGTGCCAAAGATCTCGTAGGAGGTTGCATTGGCGTAGTTGATGCCGGTGCTGTCCTGGCAACTGCTCTGGTAAGTGCCTCCGCTGGCTAATCCCTCGCCCCACACCTGTTCCTGGAGCGCGCCGGTATCGTTGTTCGACTCGTGACCGAGGTTGGAACTGTCGACCAGGTACATGGTGCCGGTCTTGCCGCCCGCAATCAGCCGGGTGGTACCGGGGACCAGGATCAAGCCGCCGGCAGCAAGGTCGGCATCATCGCAGTCCATGTACTGGTAGTCGTAGGGCGTGAAGTAGTCGATCGGCTGCATGGTGCCATTGGAGCCGGCCTGTGGGGTTGGGCCGAACTTCAGAATCGAGTCCGAGAAGGCGGTTTTTCCGTCCCACGGGCCGTTACCGGTGGTGATGTAGATGTTGCCGCTCGCATCCGCCACCGGACCGCCCCCGCCCATCCACACACCACCCGCGCTGGCGTATTTGCCTTCGCCATCCAGATTCGGACTGGCGTTGAACATGCCTACCTGGTGCAGGCTTGAGGCCGAGTAGGCCAGCAGCCATCCGGTGGGGCAACCCCCAAACCCGATGTAGATATTGCCGTTGGCCAGCAGCAGCGCGGCACGTTGAACGCACGAGGTGGTCAGCGCTTCCTGTCCGTTGACTGCTTCCTTGTTGGTCGCCGCAACTGATGCGGTGATGGTGACGGGGCCCCCGAACTTTTGCGCTCCGGTGGCAACGTCGAGGGCATTCAGCCGGAAGCTTGTTGCTCCCGAACTGGATTTCTGCGCAGAGACTACGTACAGGGTTCCGGTGTTCGGATCGATTACGGGAGTCGATGTGACGCCCTGGTAGGGCTGGATCGGCCCGTCGGTCATGGGGGTGTCGCCGCTCTGGAGCAGAGAGGTCTTCCAGAGCGGCGCGCCGCTGCCATAGCTGTCGGCGTCGAAGGCGTACACGCTGTCATGCTCGGTGGCAACATACACCACGTTGTGGGAGGCGCCGTTGATCGTCACGTTGGAAAGGATCAGCGGCGAGCCGTAGACGTATCCGTCGACGAGGTAGGAAAACAGCTTGCCGAAGGTAGCCGGCTTTACATTCGCGGGGGTCAGCACCTGTTCGTTGGGATTGAGGCCGCTGCGGTTGTTATCCACGTGCCAGGTGGTGATGTTGGCGACGCCCGGCGCCGGAGCTGCTGTAACGGAGGCCGTCACGCTCCCGGTCAGGCTGTTCAGAGTTGCGGTGATGGTGGTTGTGCCGCTGCCTGCCCCCGTTGCCAGACCACTCGCGTTGATGGTGGCAACCGAGGTGTTGGAAGAACTCCAGGTCACCGAGGAGGTCACGTCCTGGGAGGACCCGTTGCTCATCTTTTCGGTGGCCGTGAACTGCTGGGTGGAGCCTACCTGAAAGCTGGCGCTCGCAGGTGTAACCGCGATACCGCTGGCCGTGGCCGGCGCAGAGATCGTCAGGACGGCGGTCCCGCTCACGCCATTCAACGTTGCCGTGATGTTGGCGGAGCCGCTGGCCACGCCACTAGCCAATCCTGAGGCGTTGATGGTTGCCACGGCGGAGTTGGAAGACGCCCAGGTGACGGTGGAGGTCACATCGGCCTGCGAGTTGTCGCTGTAGGTTGCCTTCGCGGCGTACTGCTGTGTGGCTCCCGGCGCTACAGTCGCGGTGGCCGGCGAGACAGCGATGGTTGTGATGGTCTTGGCTGCCGCCGTTACGGTGAGGGCGGTGGTGGCGGTCACGCCGTTCACGGTGGCGGTGATGTTGGTTTTGCCCGCGGAGACACCTGTTACCTCGCCGCTCGCGGTTACCGTGGCGACTGCGGTACTTGAAGAATTCCATGCAGCCTGGGAAGTGACATCCGCGGTGCTTCCGTCGCTGAAGGTGCCGCTGACCTTGAGCTGTTCCGTCTCGTTGGTGGCAATCGTGGTTTTCGGCGCCGCAATGGCAACAGACTTGAGGGTCGGATTGGACTGTGTGCTTCCTGAGGAGTTGGGGCCGCCGATATGGTTGGAATTGCAGCCGCTGCCGGTAACAAGAAGAAGAGAAGAGACAAGCAGAAGGAGAGAAGACTTGAACCACGACGCCCGTGCGTCCATAGAGACTGAGCCCCCGGAAAATAGAAAATTGAGCTACATGGGCAAACTCCGTCTGTTCTCTACTTACGCGGAGAATAGCCGCTGCAGTTCTATCGAGAGGAGCCAGGCTTCAGGCCCGCCGCACACGAATTGCCGATCAACGTGCAGGCGCCCGAAGCAGGCAGGGAGGAATATTGCACACGTTTACCCTGACTAGCTTAGACAGCCCCTCACGCGTTGATTAGTGATCGGAGGGCGCTCCGGGGTTGCCCCCTCGGTTATTACTCTACGATGAAATCTCTGGGATATTGGGGTTGTCCTGTAGGGCACTGGTCAGGGGCAGGCGGCTGCGGCTGCAAGGGAACTTCTGCGGTTTCAGCCGCGTACAATGAAAAGGAATGAAATTCAAGCTCTTTACGAAGTTCACAGCCCTTGTGCTGCCGCTGGCGGCGATGCTGTGCCTCGCCAGTTTTGCCTCGGCGCAAGCGGTCAAAGACCTTCCCGCCGCGCCCACTGACTATGTCAGCGATTTTGCCCATGTGCTCTCCCCGGAGGCCATCGAGCGGCTCGATTCGATCTGTTCGCAGCTCGACCACTCGGCGGCGAATGCGCAAATAGCGGTGGTGATCGTGAAGACGCTGGCCGGCGATGATGCTGCCGACTATGCCGATGAGCTGGAAGGCAAGTGGAAGATCGGCAAAAAGGGCTCGGATCGCGGCGTGCTAGTGCTGCTGGCGGTCGCCGACCACAAGTACCGTATTGAAGTGGGTTATGGGCTGGAGGGGATCCTGCCTGACGGCCGGGTGGGCGACATCGGCCGCTCCATGCTGCCCTATCTCCGCTCCAATGATTACGACAGCGCTGTAACGCTGGCGGTGGGCCGGGTGGCGCAGGTCATCGCCAGTGATGCGCACGTTACGCTCAACTTCCATGAGCCGGCGCCGCAGCCTCAGCAGCAGGTCCAGCGGCCGGGTTCCGGTGGCCTCGGGCATCTGCTCCTGTTGATCCTGGTGCTGGTCTTCTTCGGCGGGTTTTCCCTGTTGCGGATGCTCTTTGGCTGGGGATTGTTCTTCGGGGGCTGGGGCGGCGGCGGACCGTGGATAGGCGGCGGTGGCTGGGGCGGCGGTTCCGGCGGCGGCGGATTTGGCGGCGGTGGCGGAGACGGATTTGGCGGTTTTGGCGGGGGCAGCTTCGGCGGCGGCGGCGCCGGTGGAAGCTGGTAGGGAGTTAGCTCCTAAACACTAGCTGGTAGGAGCTTGCAGCGGATCTTGGAGGTTCGTCAGAAGACTATGCGCAAGGCATTGTGGATTGTTCTCGGAGTATTCGGCGTGCTGGCGGCGGCAGCCCTGCTGATCTTTGGCAGTTATGTGAGCGCCAGGAACCAGATGGTAGCCAAGGATCAGGCGGTAAAGGCGGCGTGGTCTGAAGTGGACGTGCAGATGCAGCGCCGTGCCGACCTTATCCCCAACCTGGTGCAGACCGTGAAGGGCTTCACCAAGGAAGAGAGCACGGTGTTTGGCGATATTGCCAATGCCCGCGCCGGGATGCTGAACGCGCAGGGGACGCAGGCCAAGATCGCCGCGAATAACCGGCTGGATGGCGCCATCGGCCGGCTGCTGCTGCTCACCGAGAATTACCCGCAGCTCCGGTCCAGCGACCAGTTCATGCGTTTGCAGGACGAACTGGCGGGTACTGAGAATCGCATCAGCGTAGCCCGCAAGCGCTATAACGATGCGCTTCAGGACTACAACACCTTCGTACGCCAGTTCCCGAACAGCGTGTGGGCGGGGATCGCCGGCTTCCAGGTGAACAACAACTACTTCACGGCTAGTCCGGCCGCGCAGGCCGTGCCTCAGGTCAAGTTCTAGGGCCGCCAGATCGCAACGAAAAAGGGCCATTCCGCCGGTGCGGAATGGCCTTTGGTATTCTCCGTAGCGCGAACCAAGCGCCAGCGGGCTACTTGTACGAGCCGACTGCGGAGGCCTCGTCGTCGTAGATGTCGAAAACGGTATAGAGCTTGGTGAGCTGCAACACATCCTTGACCTTCTTGGTCAGGTTCAGCAGCTTCAGCCCGGCGCCCTGGTTCTTGGCGGTGGTGTAGGCGCTCACCAATTCGCCCAGGCCCGAGCTATCGATGTAGTTGACCTCACCCAGATTGAGAAGAATGTTCTTCTGGCCCTTGCTGATCAGGTCGCGGATGGCATCGCGCAACTGCACGCTGCCCTCGCCCAGGGTGATGCGGCCGCTCAAATCCAGTACGGTAACCCCGTCCACTGCACGGGAAGCGATTGAAAGTGCCACGGAAATTCCTCCTTGTCAGTATTAAAGGTTATAGCACTTCGCACACCCCCCGCCGGGAAGAAATTCGCTGTGGCGGGAGGGCGAAGGACATCGGGATATACGTTGCCGAGCCAGTTTAGGTTATTTCCGCGGCCGCAGCCAGGCGCTTGACCAGCGTCAGCTCCGTCCCCGGATGAAGCTGCTTGAAACGGACCTCGTCCATAAAGGAGCGGATGAGGAAGATGCCGCGCCCAGAGCCGCGCAGCAGGTTCTCCGGCGCGAGCGGGTCGGGCAGCTCCTCGGGGTCCACTCCCTTGCCCTGATCGGTGATGACGAACACCAGGGCCTCGCCGGTATTCTCCATGCAGACGTCGATGAGCTTGGCGGGATCGTATTCGTTGCCATGCAGGACGGCATTGACGGTGGCTTCGCGGACCGCCATGGCCACGTGAAAGCACTCATCCTCGTCCAGACCGGCTTGCGCGGCGAGCTTCTCCGCGGCCGCCTCCACGTCGTGGACGCTGTCCATGGTGGACTTCAGCCGGAACCTTTGTTGTTGTCTGCTCGCTCCGTTCACCGGATCTGTATGCCGCCTTGCATGGGAAATCCGCGTTCCGAGGCCGGACGGGGAACAGCCGGCAAGGGACTGCGCATAGGAAGAGCCTTGCTGGAAGTTTCAAGTTCTGAGCGTACCTGTGTCAAGCAAAGCCGCCGGGCGGTACACTGCCTCAGAGGCAATACACTCAGATTGATGGAGCCGCGCACGACAACCCGTGTGAGCCTTACCAGCCTGCTGGGCACCCCCGTGACCGACGCCCAGGGGCATCTGCGCGGGCGGCTCAAGGATATCGCGGTGAACACCGGCCCCGATGGCGGCCGGGTGGCGGGGTTGGTGCTGAAAACCCGCGAAGGCCTGGCCATTGTCCCCTCTCAGGAGGTGATGGAGACCCCGGCGGGGACACTCGAGCTTCGCTCCATCAAGGCCCTGGAGCCGCTGCGGGACGAGGGCAGCTACCTGTTTTTACAGCAGGATCTGGTCGATCGCCAGATCATCGATATCAACGGCCGCAAGGTCGTCCGCGTGAATGATGTCGACCTGGAGTGGCTGGGGCAGGGAGCGGCGCATCTGCTGCGCGTCGCGGAGGTCGAGATCGGGCTGCGCGGGGCCTTCCGGCGCATCTTCAAGGGCATTCTGCCGAAGGCGCGACTGGAAGCCATCTCGCGCAAACTGGCCGCTCACGGCATTCCCTGGCAGTTTGTGGATGTGATCGAGCCCGATCCGGCGCGGCGGGTGAAGCTGCGCATCGAGCACGAACGGCTGGCCGAGATTCATCCCTCCGAGCTGGCCGACATTCTGGAAGATCTGGCGCCCGCCGAGCGCGAGGCTATCTTCAGCTCGCTGGACGAGGAGGTTGCCGCCGAAACGCTCGAAGAGGTGGAACCTCGGCTCCAAAAGGCGCTGCTCCAGAAGCTCGACGAGGAGCGCATCGCCGACATCGTGGAAGAGATGGATCCCGGCGCGGCCGCCGATCTGCTGGCAGAGCTGCCCGAGGAGAAATCGGACGCCATTCTCGAAGAGATGGAGCCGGAGGAGCGCCAGGAAGTCGAGGAGCTGCTGGAGTTCGACGAGGATTCCGCCGCCGGCTGCATGACCACCGATTTTGTGTGGGTGGGTGTTGATGGTACGGTGGCCCAGGCGGTACAGGCTCTGCGCAGCTTTGAAGGCGATCCCGAAAGCGTGACCGAGGTTTACCTGCTCGACGAGAAGCGGGTGCTGCGGGGATCGATTCCCCTGGCCCGCATGGTGATGGCCCAGCCAGAGAGCCACCTGAAGCTGCTGGCGGAGGCGCGCGTGCTCTCCTGCCCGGCCGACATGCACCAGAACGAACTGGCGGAGATGTTCGATAAGTACAACCTGCACGCACTGGCGGTGGTGGATCAGCAGGGCCGTATGGTGGGCGTCGTGCAGGCCGAGCACGTCATCAGTTTTCTGCGCGAAAAACTCTAACAAATCCGCGATTGCACTTGCCGCCCATCTCTGGCATAGTGTTGAGCCATGCCTGCAATCAGAATGGATTTTTGCCGCAGTGTTTGCGCGGGTGCCCTCGCCAGCTTGTTTCTGGCAGTTCCGTCACCGCTGCGCCTGAGCTGTCAGCAGCTTTCAACGGCTCCCATGGTGCTGCACGCCGCGCGGTTGCTCGAAGTGGATACCGGCAAGATGCTCGCCCCGGGAGAGATTCTTGTCGAGGGAGAGCGCATCCGGGCCGTGGGGACTTCGATCGAGCATCCGGCGGGCGCGAAGATCATCGATTTGGGTGACGCCACGCTGCTGCCGGGCCTCATCGATGCGCACGTTCATCTGTTTCTTCATCCCGGCGCCGAGGACCTGCAGACGGTTGAGGAGTCCGTGCCCTGGCGCACCATCCTTGCCGAGCAGGCGGCCAAGGCCGACCTGATGGCCGGATTCACCGCCGAGCGCGACATGGGCACCGAGGGCGCCGGCTCGGCCGACACCGCCGTGCGCAATGCCATCCATGCAGGTATTATCCCTGGGCCACGCCTGCGCATCAGCGGCAACGCCATCGACATCCTCGGTGGCCACGAGGACGCCAACCGCTTCAATCCAGCCCAGGGCGTGCTCTCCAATGCAGACCGCGCGAATGACGCCGAGCAGATCATCGAGGTGATGCGCGAGCAGCACAAGGAAGGCTCGGATTTTGCAAAGATCTATGAGACCGGGCCCGACCGCATGGTGGACGGCGTGCTGCACACATCCTATCAGTACACCGAGGCGCAACTAGCTGCCGCGGTCGCCGAGGCGCAGCGTATGGGCACAACCGTAGGCGTGCACGCGCAGGATGAGCCGGGCACTCTCTACGCTGCCGAGGCCGGCGTGGCTTCGATCGACCATGCCACCCAACTCAGCGACGAGACCATGCGCCTGATGAAGCAGAAGGGCATCTTCGCTGTTCCCACCTTCGTGATCTTCGAGTACTTTGCGCAGCATTCAACTTCAAAGGAACTGGCTGCGCGCGAGGCCGCGATCGTCACCTATAAGATTGCCGAATTCCAAAAGCAGATAGCCTTTGGGATCCCCTTTGCAGTGGGGTCGGATGTGGGCCCGTTTCCGCATGGCACGCAGGCGCGCGAGATGACGCTGATGGTGAAATACGGGATGACCCCACTGGCGGTCTTACAGGCCGATCTGCTCAATGGCGCGAAACTGCTTGGCTGGGCGAACAAGATTGGACAACTGAAGCCTGGTTTTTACGCGGATGTGGTAGCCGTTCCGGGAAACCCCCTCGAGGACATCTCGGTTGTCGAGCGCGTGAAGGAAAGCAAGACTGCTTGCAATGAGCACAAGTGTGTTACAACCAGTCAAAATTTTTGGTAACGCTGGAAGGTTGGGAGTGGG
>DAIDLI010000138.1 GCA_027449545.1 Acidobacteriaceae bacterium
TGCCATGCGCTCCCGCCTGACAAGGAGAATCATGCCCAATCGCTTTGCCTCCCGGCTTGCGTCCATCACTGCCTTTGCCGCGATCTCGCTTACCGCTCTATGGGCGCAGGGTGTCCAGACGATGCCCGATATGCACTGGCGCATGATTGGCCCCTTCCGGGGCGGCCGCACGCGCGCTGCCGCGGGGGTGCCCGGCGAGTCGAATGTCTTCTATATCGGCCAAGTGGATGGCGGGGTGTGGAAGTCGACCGATTACGGCCGCACCTGGCGCCCCATCTTCGATCAGGAGGACACGCAGTCGATTGGCGCCATCGCGATCGCACCCTCGAACGACAAGATCATCTACGTGGCCAGCGGTGAAGGACTGCATCGGCCGGATCTCTCGATAGGCGACGGCATCTATCGCTCTGAGGATGCGGGGAAGACGTGGACTCATCTCGGCCTTCGCCAGGGCGAACAGATTCCCGCGATCGCCGTGGCTCCCGGAAACCCGGATGTGATCTTCGCGGCGGTGCTTGGCCATCCCTATGGACCCAGCGCGGAGCGCGGCATCTTCAAATCCACGGACGGTGGCAAAAGCTGGAAGAAGGTTCTCTATAAGGATGACCGGACCGGCGGCTCCGACGTGGTGATCGACCCCAAGAACCCCAACATTGTTTACGCTTCGCTCTGGGAGGAGACGCTCGGCCCCTGGGAAGACGGCAATGAGTACTCCGGAACCGGCGGCGGACTCTTCAAATCCACGGACGGCGGCGAAACCTGGCATCCGCTGAAGAACGGGTTGCCGGCGAACTTGGTGCAGATCAACGTGGCTCTTGCGCCCAGCGAGCCCAATCGCCTGTACGCAACGCTCTCAACCACCACCGCGGGAGCCTACGCCACGGGCAAGGGCAACAGTGTTTACCGATCCGATGATGGCGGCGCGAGCTGGCGGAAGATCACCGACGACCCGCGACCGGCCATGAAGATCGGCGGCGGAGATCTCTCCGTGCCGGTGGTTGATCCAGCCAATCCCGATGTTGTTTACGTGACCAGCATTGTCACGGTGCGTTCCAGTGACGGCGGCAAGACGTGGATGACGCTGCGCGGCTCGCCAGGCGGCGACGCTTACCAGAACATGTGGATCAACCCGCATAACCCGAATATCCTTCTGCTGGTCGGCGACCAGGGGGCGGTGGTGACGGTGGACGGCGGCCGCACTTGGAGTTCGTGGTACAACCAGCCCACCGCGCAGCTCTACCACGTTGCCGCGACCAATACCTTTCCCTACCAGGTGTGCGGAGGCCAGCAGGAGAGCGGCTCGGTGTGCATCTCCTCGCGCGGCAACGACGGCGAGATCACGTTCCGCGACTGGCACCCGGCGGGGATCATCGAGTATGGTGAGGCCGCCCCCGATCCGCTGCATCCGCAGATCATCTACGGAGCTGGGCGCACCGAGGTCAGCCGGTATGACAGCGTCACCGGCGATGTGCAGAATGTGAGTCCGCTGCCTATCCATAAGAAGGGCTTCCGCGCCGACCGCACCGAGCCGATCCTGTTTTCCCCGGTCGATCCGCACCTGCTGTACTACGCTGCGAACCGGCTCTTCAGTACGTATGATTACGGACATAGCTGGCAGATCATCAGCCCTGATCTGACTCAACCGAAGACCGGCCAGCCTGCCTCTGTGCCGCCGCTCAACGCAAAGCAGCAGGACCAGCGCCGCGGGGCAATCTACTCCCTCGCTGCTTCCTACAAGACGACGAAAACCATCTGGGCAGGCACCGATGACGGCCTGGTGTGGATCACGCGCGATGGCGGTGCGCACTGGACGAACATCACACCGCCGGGCGTGACGGCCTGGAGCAAGATTGCGGAGCTCGACACCGCACGGTTTGACGACAATACCGCCTACCTAGCTGTGAACCGCATGCGCGTGAACGATATGCGGCCGTATGCCTTTCGCACGCACGACGGCGGCAAAAGCTGGACTGCGATTGTGGACGGACTGCCTGCGAATGCTCCCGTGAATGCCGTCCGCGCCGACCCGGTTACGCCGGGCCTGCTGTATGCGGCCACGGAACTTGGCGTCTATGTTTCGTTCAACGACGGCGCCCATTGGGAGCCCTTGCAGTACAACCTGCCCCACACCTCCATGCGCGACCTGCTCGTCCACGAGGATGACCTGATCGTCGCCACGCACGGCCGCTCCTTCTGGATACTCGATGACGTAGCTCCGTTGCGCACCATTGCCGAAGCTGAGTCCCAGCGGCAACCGCTGCCGATGCTGCTGCCGCCGGCCCCCGCTTGGCGCATTCGCCGCGATAACAACACCGATACGCCGTTGCCACCCGGAACGCCGGCCGGTGAAAATCCGCCGGATGGCGCGATCCTCGACTATTCCCTGCCCCACCCGGCAACCGGGCTGGTCGCGCTGGAGATCCTGGACTCCAGCGGCAAGGTGATTCGCCGCTACGCCAGCACCGATCCGGTCATGCCCGCACCCGGCAGGGAGCGCAGCGAGCTGATCCCGCCCTATTGGCCGAAGATCACCGGACCGCTGCCAACTTCCGCGGGCATGCACCGCTGGGTGTGGAATCTGCGCGAGACCACGCCTCTGGCCACGCACTACGATTATCCGATCGCCGCAGTGCCGCATCGCACGCCGCTTGAGCCGCAGGGACCGCCGGTGCTGCCAGGCACCTATCGCGTTCGCCTTACCGTGGATGGTCAAAGCCAGACGCAGCCGCTCACCGTGAAAATGGATCCACGCGTTCACACCTCGGCGGCCGACCTGGCCCGGCTGCACAGCGCTCAAGATGCGATGGCTTCTGCCTTGAGCAGCATCGCAAAGGCGGACCTTGAGGCCCATGCGGTTCAGGAGCAGCTCGGCGCAGCTCAGAATGCAGCGTTGGCCGCGCAGCTTGCTCCCTACGCAAACAAGCTGAAGAAGCAGATCAGCGGGGCTGGGGAGAAAGACGCGCAGGCGAAGACTTCGCTCGGGCTGGATGAGGCAAACGGCGAGGCGACGGCAGTGTACGCGCAGCTCGATCAGTCGGACCAGCCAGCGACAACCGCGCTGATGGCCGCCTCAAGCGAAGTTCAGCAGCAAGCGAAGGGCGTAACGGCTGCCTGGCGATCCTTTGTTTCAAAGCAGCTTCCCGCGATCGATCAGATTCTCCAGAAGCACGGGCGGCCCGCAATCAATCTGGAGAAGCAGCCCACAAACATGCCCGAAACTGGCGATGAGGATTAACCGTTGCGCCGCAGGGGAAGCTTCCAATCCTGTGCGGAGACGGCGCCGGCCTTCACCCAGCCATAGCGCAGGCAAAGCGAGCCGAGCACGCCGGCGATTGCTGCGGCGATGCGCAACTTCCGCCGATGCCTTTTCGGAGCGACCATGGCAGCGATCCGCAGCCCCAGGGGCAGCGGTCCGGATAAGACTGCGGAGGTCGTCACCAGCGCGCCGCTCGCTCCCTTGCGCAGCGGCGCATCCTCTTCGCGCGGGTTCGGCTTGGCAAGCTCGCGCGCAAATTCGAAGGTCTCGGTCGCACTGCTGAGCAAGCCCAGCAGGTTGAGCGAGGTCCGGCTTTCATACCCGGCGAGTTCGAGCAGGCTGGTCGCCGATTGCAGGCCCGACATGCCAAACTCGCGCGGCAACTGGGCCACATGCGAGTTCCACACCGGAATGGCTGTGGCGCCGATGAGCACGCCCGTGTAGTTGTGAAAGGGCATGGCGAAGAGAGCCGAACCAGCGCGACCGAGAGCCCCAAGGATCTGCCCTGCAACCGTGGGGCCGAAGAATTGATGCAGAAGGTCCGCAAAAGAGGCCATACCGGCAGATGCCGAGAAGCCGCTGAGCACCCAGGACCCCATGGACATGGTGCTCTGCGGTTTGAAGACGCGCAGCATGTTGAGGAAGCGACTGGGCCGGCCCAGGTCGATGATCAGCAGCACGCCGGAGAGCGCGGCGCCGCCGAGCGCCATCCAGCGCGCGGTCAGCGCCACGTCTTTTTCTTCGCTGATGAGATCTGCCAGCGCGCCGATTGCGCCGAGCGAACCCGTCGCACCGCCTACGAAGAAGTAGAGGGGAATCAGCTCCGTCCACTGCGGCTCTTTGAGCAGGTGGTGGCCATAATAGCCGGTTTGCGGCGAGGCAATGGGAAAGGGTGAGCCCACCGGCCGGATTCCCGGCGCTTCTACAATCCCCTTTTCCTTGGCCTCGCGCCGGATCGCATCCAGCTTCAGCTCGCGGATATCCGCAGATTCCAGAACCTCCATGGTGCTCACGCCTGCACCTCGTTTCGCTTTGCGCGGGCGGCGAGAAACGACAACGCCACGCCGGCAATGAGTGTGATTCCCTGGATCGCAGCCGAGCGCCAACCTTCTTTCAGATACACCGTGGGCACCTCAGGGCGAGGCGGCAGATTGTAGGTCTCCGGCTCGCCGCGAATCAGAAACATGGAATGGATGCCCTTGACGCTGGTATCGGTGGGATCGTAGATCTGCGCATCGTGCATGCCGCGTGCGTGGAGCGTTTCCAGCCGTTCCCGAGCGTGTGCGCGCAGATCATCGAGCCTGCCGAACTTGATCGATTCCGTTGGACAGGCCTTGGCGCAGGCGGGCTGGAGCTGATCCTTTTGCCGATCCGTGCAGAAGGTGCACTTGAAGGCACGTCCATCCTCTTCGTTCTTCTGCACCACGCCGAAGGGACAGGAGACGACGCAATAGGCGCAGCCATTGCAGATGTCCGGCTGGAGATAGACGCCGCCGAACTCGGTGCGCACCAGCGCGCCGGTGGGGCAGGCTTCGAGGCAACCGGCCACTTCGCAGTGCTTGCATACGTCGGAGGAGAACTCCCACGAGAGCTGCTGGGGAGCGTTGCCGCCCAATCCCGGCTCGGGCGTGCCTTCGACAAACTTCACATGACGCCAGGTCGAGTGGCCGAGTGCCATGGTGTTGTCATAGGAGAAGCCCGACAGCGTGAGCCCGTCCTGCTCCAGCTCATTCCATTCCTTGCAGGCCACCTCGCAGGCCTTGCAGCCGATGCAGAGCGTGGAATCGGTCAGGAAGGCGGTGATCTCTCCCGGCTGGATTCCGGTGGTTTCCATGGAAGCGCTCATGCTGTCTCCTTCAGCAGCTTCTTCAACTGCTTCAGCGCGGCCTTGTGATCGGCGCGGCGGCCGGGGAGCAGGTTGCAGACCAGCGCCTTGGTGGACATGATCCGCACGTTGGGATCTTCCGAGATGGCCAGCAGGTCATTGGTGACATCGCCGGTGGCCATTCCCTTCCAACCCCAGTGATAGGGCAGCCCCACCTGGTCGATGGTCTGGCCTCCGATCTGCAGCGGTCGGATGCGGGGGGTTACCAGGGCCTTTGCGGAGATCAAGCTGCGCGGGGTAACGATCGTGACCCACTCGCAGCTGCGCACGCCAATCTTCTCGGCCAGTTCGGGCGAGATTTCGGCAAACAGTTCGGGTTGCAGTTCGGCCAGATGCCCGAGGCCGCGCGACATGCCGCCGGCCGTGTGGTGCTCGGTCAGGCGGTATGTCGTGAGCACATACGGGAAGCGCGGATCGCTCGGAGATGCAGCGTACGGGTTATCTTTCCGCTCGTGCTTCTTGGCGGGCGGATTGTTCTGGACCGGGTAGACGGCGTTCGCCATCACCGACTCCAGCGGCTCAAAGTGCGCGGGCAGCGGGCCGTCCTTCAAGCCACTGCTGACGAAGAGCCAGCCGCGCCCATCCGGATGCAAGCCGAAGGGCTTATCCCCATCAAGCGCTTCGAGTCCCTTCTTCTCCGGCTGGGCTTTGTGATCTGGCGGCAGGGTTTGTTTGAAGTCGCTGACATCCAGCCCGGTCCACTCCCGCTTTTCGGAATCCCACCAGACCAGCTTTTTCTCTTCGCTCCAGGGCGCGCCGTCCGGCCGCGCAGAGGCGCGGTTATAGATGATGCGTATGTCCTTGGGCCACGCGAACCCCCAGCCGTGACCGAGCTGGTCTTTGGGCTCGCGCATGTTCGCCTTGTTCTTGCCCTTCTCGGGCATTACGCCGGTATAGATCCAGCAACCGCAGGCTGTCGAGCCATCGTTCTTCAGTTCCTCATAGCTCTTCAGCAACGAATGACCCTTCCACTGGAAGCCGTTGATCTCGGCGAGCACCGCCTCTGCATCCGGCTCATCGCTGCCCGGCTTCTGCATGGGATAGTGCCAGGTGAGCGCGTTCAGTGGAAGATTACGCGTCTTCTCGCGGTGTGCGGCCGCCTTCTTCTTGAGCAGACAGCCCAGGTGATAGATGAACCAGGTTTCGCTGCGCGCGTCGCCGGGTGGATCAACAGCCTTGTTGTGCCATTGCAGCAGACGCTGCGTGTTGGTGAAGCTGCCGCTCTTCTCCGCCTGGCCGGCGGCAGGCATCAGGAAGACCTCCGTGGCGATATCCTTCGGCTTCAGTTCGCCGCGCTCCACCTCCGGGGAATCCTTCCAGAAGCTGGCGGTCTCTATCTCAACCAGATCGCGGACCACCAACCACTTCAGTTTGGCCATGGCCTTGCGCTGCAGACGGCCGTTGGGCGCGCCCACGGCAGGGTTCTGACCCATGACAAACAAGCCCTCCATCTTGCCGTCTTCCATATCGAGCCAGTAGCCCAGTTCGGAGTGATCGCCGGTGACGCGCGGCAGCCACTGGAAGCCCCATTCGTTCTCTTCGCTCGCCGAATCTCCGTACCATGCCTTCATCAGGCTGATGAAGTAGTGATCGAACTTCGACCACAGGCCGGCCTCAGTGCTGTGTTTCTTGATGTACTTTTCAAGCTTGGTCGAGTCATCCTCGAAGAACGGCATGGGCAGATAACCGGGGAGGATGTCGTAGAGCGTCGGGATGTCGGTCGATCCCTGGATGGAAGCATGGCCGCGCAGGGCGAGAATGCCGCCGCCAGGCCGGCCGATGTTGCCCAGCAGCAGTTGCAGAATGGCCGCAGCGCGAATGATTTGCGCGCCGGTGGAATGCTGCGTCCAGCCAACCGCGTAACAGATGGCGGCTGTCTTGTCAGGACCGGAGGCATCCACCATCGTCTTCGCGATCTCAAGGAATACGCTCTGGGGCATTCCGCACTGCTGCTCTACCATCTCCGGGGTGTAGCGAGCATAGTGCCGTTTCAACACCTGGAAGACGCAGCGGGGATGTTGCAGCGTTGGATCCGTCTCGTAGATGTGCGCGTTGCCCGCCTCACCGCCGCGGTCCTTGGCATGGCCGCCCTCGGCGGGATGATGGCCAGGATGGTGATGGCTCTTCTTCACAGGCTCGTCTTCATAGAGCCAGGTGGTGGGATCGTAGAGGCCCTTCTTCTCATTCCAGCCGGAGAAGTAGCCTGCACCTTCCTCGGTATCTTTGAAGTCCTTGCGCAGGATCGTCGGCGCGTTGGTGTACTTGACTACGTACTCGTGGAAGTACCTGTCGTTCTCGAGGACGTAATGGATGAGTGCGCCGAGGAAGACAATATCGCTGCCGGGGCGCAGCGGCGCCCAGATGTCCGCCATCGCCGAGGTACGGGTGAACCGCGGGTCCACATGGATGATCTTGCCGCCGCGCTCGCGCGCTTCGACGACCCACTGGAACCCGACCGGGTGCTGCTCTGCCATGGAAGAGCCCATGATCAGGATCGCGTCGGAATCAGCCAGTGACTGCTGCGCGGTGGTGGCGCCTCCGCGCCCATACGAGGTCCCCAGACCGGGGACCGTTGAGCTGTGTCATATTCGGGCCTGATTGCTAATGCAGACCATTCCCAGGCCGGCGCCGAAGAGCTTCTTGATGAGATAGTTCTCTTCGTTGTCGAGAGTCGCGCCGCCCAGATGCGCGATGGCTTTGGTATGCATCACATTCCAGTCGTCCTGCTTCTCCTGGAAGGTGCGCTCGCGCGAGTCCCACACGCGATCGGCAATCATCTCCATTGCCTTGTCGAGCTCAATCTCCTCCCACTCGGTTCCGTGCGGCCGGCGGTACTTGACCTTGGCCAGGCGGCCGGGGTGGGTATGAAGCTGATGGGTGTTTGCCCCCTTGGGGCAAAGATGTCCGCGCGAGATGGGCGAGGCCGGATCGCCTTCGATCGAAACGAGTTTTCCGTCCTTATGGAAGATCAACTGTCCGCAGCCAACCCCGCAGTAAGGGCAGATGGAACGCGTAACCTCCGCGCCCGCAGTCTTCGGCTTCAGCGTGCGGGTTCGCTCGCTCCAGGACTCCTCGCCGTTGCCATTCGAGCCGTTCTGAATCTGGCGGATCACGGGCCAGCGCATCAGCAGATCTTTGAGCATGCAGAGATACCTCGCCGGAGCTTTTGCGCTCCAGTGGAGGAGGATGCTTGAGCCGGCGAAAGCCGTTGCTCCGACGCGCTATTGCTATGTTCAGACCACCACCCGGACGCCCGCGGTACCGGGCTGAGTTCGAGTGATGTGATTGCGGTCCAGCAGTTCGAGCAGCGGAATGGCATGCTTGCGGGTGAGGCCGGTAAAGCTCTTGAAGCGCGCCACATCGAACTGCTCCCCGCGGAAGGCCTGCAATTTTTCAGAAAGTCCTGCCACTGCCTCGCAGTGAATGAACAAATCATCCGATCCCAGCCGCAGCAGTCTCCTGGTGCGGAGCAGGAGCGTGACGGTTGCGTGCATCTGCTTCTCCGTGAGCTTGAGGCGCTCCGCGACCTCGCGCAGAAGAGGCGGAGCGACGCCGGCCATGCGGTATTCGCGTTCCACCACGGCCATTCGCTTGGCTTCCACCTCGGGAGTGCCGGAGGATTCGGGAAGGGAAAGAATCTCCGCACCGGACAGCTTGCCTGCTGCAATCAGACGCCGCACGCTGAAGCCAAACACACACTCACCGAGGCCCGAGCGGGAATGCAATTCTGCGCGGCCGAGGGTGTGGTTCCTCGCCGCAGTGAGCGCATGCAACAGCACGGCTTCTGCCTGGGTGATTGCGACGGCGCTAAGATAGAAACCTTCGGCTTCTCGGGCGGCGATGATTTCACCCCTTCGCACCAGCGGCTCCACAATTCTGCGCACCGCGTCTGTTTTGAGTCCTGTCTCACGCGCCAGTTCGAGCGTGCTGATCCCGGCCGTTCCGCGCCTGCCGATGCGGAGGGCCAGTTGCTGCTCCCTATCCGCATCGCGAACTTGCAGCAGCCATGCCAAGGAGTCCGCTTTGCGTTGCCGGCGCGGGGCAGCGATCTCGAGCACGCGGCCGCCTCCGAGGGTGGCTGGCGGCGAAGGCTGCCGCAGCACAAAGCGATCGCCGGGAACGAGCACCTGGGGAGTTTGGAGTTGCAGACGCACCAGCGCCGTTCCGCCTGCGGGGGTAGTCTCCGCGCGATATAGAAGCACCGTGGCAGCAACGTCTCCCGCGAAGGCATGCAGGCGCACGGAAGCGCGGTGCCGCAAGGGCCTGACGTGCGGCAGGAGATGTATCTCCGCGTCAAGCGTCTGCGTCGCGCTCAGGGTATGCTCGGGAACCAGCATCTGTCCGCGCCACACCTCGCGGTGCTCAACCCCGCTGAGGTTCAGCGCCACCCGGCTGGGCGCGGATGCCCGGCTCACGGCGCTGCCGTGCACTTGAATCCCTCGTGCCCGGACGCGCGTGTCTCCCGGCAAAAGCGACATCATGCTTCCCGCCTCAACCGCGCCGCATTGCAGCGTTCCTGTCACCACGGTCCCAAACCCACGCATCGCGAAGGATCGATCAGGAGGCAGACGCGGCACAAAGTCCTGTCCGCGCGCGGGAATCCGGCCGGCCAATCTCGCCAGTTCGCAGCGCAGTGCCTCGATTCCCTGCCCTGTTACCACGGAAACCGGCACCACTGTCGCGTCACGCAGGAAGGTTGAACGTAGCCAGCTTCTCACTTCGCCCAGAGTCGATTCCATCCGCTCCGCATCCACGGCATCGCTCTTGCTCAGCACCACAAGACCTTGCTCGATGCCGAGCAGAGAACAGATGTCGAGATGCTCGCGCGTCTGAGCTTTCACCCCTTCATCCGCGGCAATCACCAGCATCACCGCCTCGATGCCGCCAGCACCCGCCAGCATGTTGCGGATGAAAGCATGATGCCCCGGTACATCGATCAGGCTCACCTGGAACTGCGCCCCTGTTGCGCCGCTCAAGCGCATGGCGGCAAAACCGAGATCGATGGTGATTCCGCGCTTTTTCTCTTCCGGCAGACGATCGGTGTCAGCGCCTGTGAGTGCCCGCACCAGCGCGGTTTTCCCGTGGTCGATGTGCCCGGCGGTCCCGATGATGACGGATCGCACCGCATCCGGTTGCGACGAGGCGGCTTTCATGCCGGCAGCTCCAGTTTCACCAAATGAGCGGCAAGCGTTTCGTCCTCCTCCGGAAACACCGTGCGCAGATCCAGCAGCACCTCACCGCGCCGGGTGCGGGCAATCACCGGCGGATCCATTTGCCGCAAGGCCTTCAGCAGGTATTCTTCGCTCATCGCCGGGTGCCGCAGCGCCACGGCGAATCCCCGCAGCACCGCTCCTGGAGTCGTGCCGCCACCGATCACGCTGCGCACCGGCACCACCTTCGCTTCCAGAGGCGATGCCTCCAAATGATCCACCAGCTTCTGGCAACGAGTTCGCAGTTCGGGTGCGGTGATAAGCATCATGGCGATCGCAGGCAGTGTCTGCTCCTGGTCCGCGAGATAAGCCAGCAGGGTTGCCTCGAGCGCCGCATAGGTGAGCTTGCCGGGACGAAAGGCCCTGGCCAGCGGATTCGTTCTCATCTGTTCGATCAGCCTGCATTGTCCGACCAGCAACCCGCATTGCGGGCCTCCCAACAGCTTGTCGCCGCTCGCTGCAACCAGGCTGACTCCGCTCGCCACACTGCGGATCCAGTTGGACTGCTCGCCCATCCCGATCTCCGCCAGGCGCACCACACAACCGGTGCCCTGGTCCTCGAAGACTGGAATAGCCGCTTCGCGTCCGAGAGCGACTAATTCGTCCAGGCTGGGCTGTGCGGTGAAGCCTTCAATTCGAAAATTGGAGCGGTGGACACGCAGGATCAGCCGAGTCTCCGGGGTGATGGCGCGCGCGTAATCGGCAATGCGCGTGCGATTGGTGGTGCCCACTTCGCGCAGGATCGCGCCCGACTTGCGCAGAATTTCGGGAATGCGGAATCCGCCGCCGATCTCCACCAGTTCGCCCCGCGAGACGATGACTTCTCCGCCCTCGGCCAGCGAGTTCAGCGCCAGAAAGGTTGCACCCGCACAATTGTTGAGCACCATGGCTGCGTAGCGGGAGGGGTCGAGGTCTGCGCCCCGCGCGGCGAGCACGCGCAGAATTAGCGCCTCGGCGTGATCGTCCCTGCGTCCGCGCTTTCCGGTGTGCAGATCGAATTCGAGATTGCTGTAGCCCGCCGCCACCTGAGTCAGGTTGCGAATCGCAGCCTGGCTCAAAGGCGCGCGGCCGAGATTGGTCTGCAAAATCACTCCGGTGGCGTTGATCACGCGCCGCAGAGAGGGGCGGCTTGTGCGCTGCGCTTGTTCGGCGATGGCCCGATCCAGTTCCCGCAGGCGCGCCTGCAATCCGGCCTCATTCAGCAGCCCGTCCAATATCTCCCGGCGGATCGCATCCAGCACATGCCGCGCAGCCGCGGCCACCACCTCGCGCGGCCAGCGGTCCAGCAGCGCCCGCGCAGGTTCACCGTCGAGCAGGCGGCCAAGCTGCGGCAACTGCCGGCAGAGATCTTCGGTCTGTGCCACATCCTTCAGCAAAGTACGATCCGTGGAGCGCCTTCCATCACGCTGCCGATCTCTGCTGCCGGGTACCCCTGGGCGCACAGGTCGCTCACCAATGCGTCTGTCACCTCGGGATCAGCCGAGATGAGCAGGCCTCCCGCGGTTTGGGGATCGAACAGCAGCGTCCGTAACTCGTCCTTCACCGGGCCCGCGGTTTCCACCATGCATTCGGCAAAATCCCGATTGGCGCGCAACCCCGCAGGGATGGTGCCCATCGCAATGCATTCCAGCGCTCCCTCCAGAACCGGCACAGCCTCCGTCGCAATGGCCAAGCGCACGCCGCTGGCAAGCGCCATCTCTCGGGCGTGGCCGATGAATCCAAAGCCGGTCACATCCGTCATTCCGTGCACATGGCCGTTCCAGCGGGCCAGAACCTCTGCGGCGTGCCGGTTGAGCATGGTCATGGATTCGATCGCCGCCTCGATCCAGCGGGAATCGGCGCGACCCGCCTTCAGCGCAGTGGTGATGACGCCCGTGCCCAGCCGCTTGGTGAAGATCAGCTTGTCTCCGGGGCGCGCGCCGGCGTTGGTCAGAAGCTTGTCGGGATGCACCATACCGGTGACCGCATAGCCGAACTTGATCTCGGCGTCGCGCACGCTGTGCCCCCCCAGCACCACGCAGCCAGCTTCGCGCATGGTTTCGAGACCACCCAGCATGATCTTCTCCAGAATCCGCAGATCGCCGTCTGCGGGAAAACAGACCATGCTCAGCGCGGTGAGGGCGGTTCCTCCCATCGCGTACACATCGCTGAGGGCATTCGTGGCGGCGATCCTGCCGAAGGTGAAGGGATCATCGACCATCGGGGTGAAGAAATCGACTGTCTGCACCAGCGCCCGGTCAGGGGCGATGCGAAAGACACCGGCGTCGTCGGCGTTGTCGAACCCGACCAGCAGGTCCGGATGGCTTTGCTTCGGCAGCCGGGACAAAACGGAGTTCAGCAGCCCGGGGGCCAGCTTGCTGGCGCACCCCCCAGCCCGCGTCGTTTGCGTGAGATGAACAGTTTCCGGAGTGCCCGCATCTAAGACTGGGTTGTCGACTGGGTTGTCTTCCGTTATCGACGACATGAAAACTCTGATGCCGCTGCAGCTCCCCCTGGCTGTCCCAACGCAGTTGCATCACCAATTTCGAGCAACTTTGCGGAAGCGCCTGGGTTCTGGTGATCCCCCCGGTCTTCAAAACCGGTGGTCGTTCTTCACGGGCGACGGTGTGTTCGACTCACACGCGCTTCCGCCATCTCTCCGGTTGCTGACCGCCTCCAACGGTGATTCGTACTGAAGATGGAAAGCGATGGGGAGACCTGCCTGGCATCGAACCGGCAGCCCGTCCCATGCACGGCGCGCCGGTCGCGCGGAATCGGAGAACCTCCCCGAATCTCCGGCTTTTCGGGCGGATCCTCCCTCCGTAAGCTAAATCACCAGTTTCTGTGATCCATTGCACCGCATTGCCTCGGACACCTCATTACGATGTGTCGCATGCATTGCGTACCGCGCTCGCTCAGGTTGATTATGGCTTCGAACGTGAGCGGCATGGAGGGGGCAGAACTCCGCCAGGATCCGATCGGCTGCGTGCGCCATGGGGGAGGAAGAAGCTTCGCTTGATTTACGGAAACGGAGGAGATATGTACCGGATTCCGATCTTCCTTGCACTTGCACTACCTGGCGCAGTCCTTGCGCAGAATCTTAGCGAAACCTCAGTTCCTGCATCGCCAGTGGCCGCAGAAACAACCGTGACTACGGACGCACCGGCACGGACATCGAGCGATCGAGGAGTGCTCTCGTACACCGATCTCAACGCCAACGTCAACAGCATCGGCCACATGGTCACCACCGGCGTCGGCCTGGGCTATCAGTTCAACCAGAATGTAAGCGTGGATGCATACGTGCCGTTCTACTATGTGTCGGCAACCGCCACCACCACGAACTCCACGGGAGGAACTGAAAACGTCACAACCACGGATCAGGGGATCGGCGATCCATCCTTCGCTCTTACGCTGTCGTTCCCGAATCAGGTGCTGGATTACACATCCCGGGTGACCACCTGGGTTCCGGTGGCCGATATGAACAGCGGCTTCACCACCGGATCGGTGCTGGTGGACTGGACCAGTCATTTCAGCAGGCCGGTGGGCCGTTTGCTGCCGTTCGGGCAATTGGACATCGCGAACACTGCTCCTGAGACTCCGCTCTTCCTTCTCCCCTACACGGCGGAAGGCTTCAATGCGCGCTTTGAGGCGGGGTCCTACGCTTCGCTGACAAGGATCTTCAGCACAGGTGCCTCGTTCTACTACGTTCTTCCCTCCGGGAGCCAAACCCTCTATAGCCGTGAGATTCACAATCCGGCTATGGGGAACGGCGGAAGCGGTGGGGGGGCAGCATCTTTCGTCAGAACTCTCGGCACCGGAACCGGCAGCGGCTCTGGAAGTGGCTCCGGAAGTGGTAGCGGAGACGGCAGTGGATCCGGGAGCGGGTCCGGCAGTGGATCCGGAACCGGCAGCCCCAACCGAAACGGGTTCATGACCCAGCAGGTGACCGTAGGTAATGACCTTACCCGTGATCATGGGATCGCAGCCTGGTTTACAGCCGAGATTACGCGGTTCGTCGATCTGCAGGTTGGGTATGACCACAGCTACGGGTATGACCTCAACACGGTGTCCTTTGGCTTGAGGGCCAATCTTTCGCGCGCCTTTGGCCGCAGGCAATGATGCGAGTCCGACTGGAGATTTGACCGCGGCTAAGGACGTTCACTCGTGAGGTCCAGAATCCTCATCTCGATGGCTGGCCTTGTGGCTGCGGGCATATTGATCCTTCTTGGCTGGAGCGGCTTTGCCCAGCACGGAAATGCCGCAGCAGCAGATATGCTGCTGCGCCTGGAACAAGGACGGCGTGGATTCTCCACTGCAAATGTGATTTTGCTGTCCATCGACGACGAGACGGTCCGCCGCTATGGTCCCCTGCCGATCGACCGTGCGGTCCTGGCCAAGGCCCTGGATCGGGTGGCAAGCGGCTCGCCGTCCGTCTTGGTTATAGATATGTTGCTGTCTGAGAAGACCACTCCGGCTGCTGATGCCAGCCTGGCCGATGCGCTTTCCAGGTTTCCCAAACTCGTCCTGGCAACCGCTCTGGAGATCCCGGCGGGCAGCAGACCACCCCAGTGGATCGCGCCTCTTCCTGAGTTTCGGGTTCACGCAAGCGCCCTCGGACACGTCCACATCGAACCGGATCCTGATGGTGTGGCTCGCACTCTTCTCCTCTCCAAGAGCAACGGCGACCAGCGCCGCTGGGCACTCGGCTTTGAGGCATTTCGTCTGCAGACTGGAAGGCAGGACCCTGTCCTTGAATCGGCGGATGCTCTGCGGGTAGGCCCCTATCGGGTTCCTGCGGCCCGTTTCAATCATCGATTATTGTGGATCCACTATGCCGGCCCGGAGGGAACCTTTCGGCATGTCTCTTTAGCAAATGTGCTTGATGGCCGGGAGCCGGTCTCTAATTTCCGCGGAAAGGTCGTGATTCTCGGGGTTACGGCACAGGGCGCGGGCGGAGCTGGCGACCGCATCTTCACGCCCTTCTCCGCCGGCCTGGGGATGAGCGGAATTGAGATCCATGCCAATGTCTTCCTCACGCTGGCGGATGGCGCCTATCTGGTGCCTCTGAACCCGCTTCAGGAATTGCTGTCGGTGCTGACGATTGCCGCGTTGATGGCCGCGGCCTTGTGGTGGCGGCAAGGCCGCCTCCTGATTTCCTTCGCGATGAGCGGCGTGGTGCTCATTCCCTTGCTGGCGTACGTGCTATTCCGGAGGGGCATTGTCGTGCCCCTGGCCTCCTGGATCATTGTGCAGATCGCCGCCTCGCTGCTTGCGTTTCTAGTGCACACAGCATTCGTCCGGCGTCGGCTCCGCGAGGCCATCCTTGGGCAAAAGAACTATGCGTTTCGGCTTCAGGCGGTGGCCCATGAAATCAAAACTCCCCTCACTGCCATCGATGCTTCCAGCCAATTGATGGCTGAAGCAGACATCCCGGAGCGCAAGAAGGAAGAGATTGCACAGCGGATTCGAGGCGAGGCGGGGCGGCTGTCCGGGGTCGTGACCACCTTCCTGGACGTCGAGCGCATTGCATCCGGCGCGCTGAAGCTGCGACGCCAGCAGGTCGATCTCGCCAAGGTCGCCGCCGAGGCCAGTGAGCGCGCCGCCCTGCTGGCGCTGAAGAAGAACATCGCAATCGAGAAGGATCTCGCTCCCGCGACCGTGGCCGCGGATGAGGAGTTGCTCCAGTTCGCCATTTATAACCTGCTCGTGAACGCGATCAAGTTCAGTTCGGAAGCCAGTTCGGTTCGGATCACCGTTCGTTCGTCCTCGCAGGGCGCGCGCCTGGATGTGAGCGATCGGGGGTGCGGCATCGAGCCCGCCGCGCAGAAGCATATCTTTGAGCCCTTCTACCGAGCTAAACCGCGGGGTGAAGGCCAACCCGGAACGGGTGTCGGATTGGCTCTGGTGCATGAGATTGTCACCCAGCATGGAGGCAGAGTGGAAGTGGCCAGCGAACCGGGAAAAGGATCGAGGTTCACGGTCGTGCTTCCGCGAGAGGGGATGGAATGAGCCACAAACTTCCTGTACTCCTGGTGGATGACGAGGAAGGGATCACCTTTCCGATCGCTATATTCCTGGAGGCCAAAGGCTACTCGGTCACCACCGTTAACAGCGGAAGGGAAGCCCTGGGTCTGGCCTCGGCCGGGCAATTCAAACTAATTATTACGGACATTTACATCGACCGCGTTACCGGCCTGGACATTTTGAACGCGGCGAAAAGGGCAATGCCCTCCTGCGCCGTGATCCTGATGACCGCTAAGGGCTCCATCCGGACGACCGTCGAGGCGGAATCGAGCGGCGCATTCGATTACCTCGCCAAGCCGATCGATCTGAACGATCTGCTGCACGTGCTGCAGCGCGCAGAGCAATCATGGGAGACGCTGGAACCCGCGCCGTCGGAGACCATTGCAGACAATGAAATGTTGGGGTCGGCACCCGTTATGGTGCGGTTATACAAGGAGATCGCACGCGCGGCGCGCTCCCAGGCGACGGTGCTGATCCGCGGCGAAACCGGGAGCGGAAAAGAGCTGGTAGCGCGCGCGATCCACTCTGCCAGTGCCAACGCGCGACAGCCGTTTCTGCCCGTGGATTGCGCAGCCATTCCCGAGAACCTGTGGGAAAGCGAGCTGTTCGGCTCCACACGCGGCGCATTTACCAGTGCGGAACGAGATCGCGCCGGCATCCTCGAAGAAGCTCACGAAGGCACGGTCTTCCTGGATGAGATTGGGGAGATTCCTATCTCTTTCCAGGCAAAGCTGCTCCGCCTCCTGGAAGCCAAAGCCTATCGTCCGGTAGGCGCGAGCACCGCAAAGGCGGTGAAGGCGCGGATTCTGGCGGCCACGCATCGCCACCTGGAGGCAATGATCCAAGCCGGAGACTTCCGCGCCGACCTCTACCACCGCTTGAACGTGCTGCAAATCGAGGTGCCGCCTCTGCGCGAGCGGACGCAGGATATTCCTCTGCTGGCACACCGTTTTCTGGCCGATGCCAATGCTCGACTGGGGCGCAGCGCGCGGCTGGAGCCGGCCGCCCTCGCCGTGCTTGAAAGTTACGGATGGCCGGGCAATGTTCGCGAGTTGAAGAACGTCATCGAGCGCATGGTGGCAATGTCCTCTCCCGGTCCCTTGCGAGCGGAAGAAGTTGAGCAGGTCCTGATTGCCGCCACTCCGCAGATGCCGGTGGCCGTCACCGCCCGAACCTTGGAAGAAGCGGAAAAAGAGCATGTGCTGGAGGCGCTCCGAGCGTGTGGAGGAAATCGGTCCCTGGCGGCTGAACGCCTCAACATTCAACGCCGGACTCTCTACAAGAAGCTTGATCGCTGGGGTCTTTTGCACGAAGGGCACACCCCTGAGCCCAAAACGCAGGGATCCGGACACCCGCAGAAATCCTGAAGCTTTTCTTTTCAGCAATTTGCATCCTCACGGTTTTGGCATTCAGCGTGCCCTATAGAAAGCGAGGCTACGATGTCCCGAACTCACTACAAAGTCGTCGCTGCGGTTGTCCTGTTCATCCTGGCTCTGCCCCTCTTCGGGCAGAACCAGATCACAGGACAACTGTCGGCGGTAAAAGGCAACGTCAGCCTGATACGCGATCAGGGCCAGCCTGTGCTCCTGCACGCAAGCGACAAAGTTCATTCTGGCGATGCAATCCTCACGGATACCAAATCTTCCGCGACGATGAGATTGCTAGATGGGAGCACTGTCCGCATTTACCCCATGTCTCATGTGGAAGTGCGTTCCGAGAGCGGCGATTGGAAGGAGTTCCTCCATGTCGTGCTCGGTAACGTGCGGTTCCAGATCGAGAAACTGAGTGGCCGCCCGAACCCCAAAGTCGTCACCACACCAACGGCAATCATCGCTGTGCGGGGAACGATCTTTGCGGTGGCAGTGAAGCAGAACGGGGACACCCAGGTGGGTTTGCAGCAAGGACTGGTCGCGGTCGCAAGCCTGCTCCAGCCGGAGCAACAGCTCCTCGTTCGGCCAGGACAGGAGCTCTGGGTGCGCCAGGGAGAAGGCCCTACCCAGCCCCACCGGATGCATCGGCCCATGCCAGGGCTCGCTGCGCCCGGTTCATCTGGATTCGGCATGAGGGGCCCAAGCGGGGCAAAGCACCCAATGACTACGGGCAGGCACGGGCCATAGTGTAGTGAGTTCGAGACACCGCCCTCACATCCAAACGGAGGTGAGCCATGAAAGCACTCGTAAAAGGACTCTTGATTGCAAGTCTTCTGACCGTTCCAGTCTTGGCGCCGGCACAGCATCGAGGTGGCGGAGGTGGTGCCAGCCGAGGCGCCGGAGTAGGCACGATGCAACGCGACCAGCTCCGGATCCATGATCGGCTGCACGCCCAGGATCAGCTGAAGACGAAAGATCAGTTGCGGACCCGGGATCGTGATCGGCTGCATACACAGGATCAGCTGCAAACCCAGGATCAGCTGAAGACGAAGGATCAGACCAGGGATCAGCTGAAGGATCGCGACCGGCTTCACACCCAGGATCAGGTCGTCACAGCCGACCAACTGCTGACCAAGGATCAGCTGAAGACCAAGGACCAGACCAAGGATCAGCTGAGAGACCCGATCCAGGACCGTGACCGCCTCAACACGCAGGACACCCTGCTCACGGCCGACCAACTGCTGACCACGGACCAGTTGAAGACCAAGGACCAGACCAAGGATCAGCTGAGAGATCCCATCCAGGACCGCGACCGCCTCAACACGCAGGACACTCTGCTCACGGCCGACCAACTGCTGACCACAGATCAGCTGAAGACCAAGGATCAAACCAAGGACCAGATCAAGGACCCGACGAAGGATCAGCTGAGGGATCCCGACCAACTGCGCATTCACGATCGCTGATCACAGCGGACCAGCTGCAAATGAAGGATCCGCCGCAAGCGCGAATGCAGCAGGAAATCCGCGCCCGCACCGCCGGTAACAACCCGGCGGGAGCGGGGACTGGCGAACGAGGAACAAATCCCGAGCAAGCAAGCGGGGGAGTGAGAGTAGAAAAAAACGAAACGTGTCTTTTCCTATCGTTGCAAAAGCCCGCTGGAAACAGCGGGCTCTTTTTTCGAGTTTTCAGGCTCGATTCAACTGAGCGCGCGTACCGCAAAACGACTGCTCCCAAAGCCGCGCTATGCTGGAGCATAGACGATGCAGTCGCAACATCCATCGAAAGCGCCGCAGTTGTGGCTGGCCTATCCGGCCGATCTGCGCGATCCGGGTGCGATCGCGGAGTGCCGCGCGCTGCTTAGCGAGGAAGAGCAGGCGCGCGCGCAGCGGTTTCACTTCGAGCGCGATCGCCGCGCTTTTGTGGCGGGTCGCGCCCTGGCACGAATCGCGCTTTCCCATGCGCATCCGCTGCCGCCGCATTCATGGGAATTCAGGAATAACCCCTACGGAAAGCCCTCCGTTGAGCCGGAGTGCGGATTGCGGTTCAATATTGCCAACTGCGCAGAACTGGTGGTCTGCCTGCTCGCGCCCGACTCCGAGGTGGGCGTGGATGCGGAGCCGTTCGCGCGGGCCGGGCAAATCATGGGCATCGCGTCGAAGGTATTTTCCGCGACAGAGCTGGCACAGATGACGGCACTCCATGATTCGGAACAGCCGGACCGCGCTCTGTCGCTCTGGGTGTTGAAGGAAGCCTACGTGAAGGCGCGAGGCCTGGGGCTTTCCCTGCCGCTGGAAGAATTTTCGTTTGTCTTTGAAAGCGACGGCTCCATCCGGCTCGCAATGCACGCCGGTCTGGATGACCGGCCGGAACGGTGGCGTTTCTGCCTGTTCGATCGCGCCGATCATCGCGTGGCGCTGATGGTGGAGAACGCGAGCAGCCAGGCCCCTCGTTTGGAGGAATTGCACTCCGCGGCGGCTGGCGTGGAAGTATGGGAGGCGCGGCCGCCGCACAGTCCCGGGATGCGTCTGAGCGTTCCAGGACCGCAATGGTTTTCCGCCGCGCCCTGACCGGCGCGAGAGTTATTTTGCAGCTGCCGCTTCCTGCTCCGCCAGCAGCGCCTTCAAAGTCCCGGCAAAGGTCGTGACGTACGGCTCGAACAGCATCACCATGTGCTGGGTGGGCACCTCGATGATCTCCACACCGCCCAGCGCGAGATCCTTCCAGCCCAGGGTCGGGTCGTCGATCCTGCCCAGAACCTCGGGGCCACGGTCGGCGGCGCGCACCTGCGTGATCTTTCCGGGGAATGGCTTGAAGGTGTACTTGTCGAGCACGCGCCAGTGGATGCGCGAGATCCAGTGAAAACGCAGCGCAGGCGGAAGCGTGCGGCCCAGCTTGCGATACACCTTGCCGGCCATGGGAAAGACATAGGCGCTTGTGAACTCGTCCCAGAAATAACGCGCTTTTTCGCGCATCTTGCGCGACAAATAGCGATATCCTTCCCGGCGAATGTTGCCCCAGAACTTTTGCAGCTTCACCTCAGTACCAAAGTGTTGCCCACTGCCGGGAACGCGCACATCGAACATCAGCACGGCGGCCGGCATGATGCCCTGCTCATGAAGCTGCCGCGCCATCTCGTAGAGAACAAAGCCGCCATAGGAGGCGCCGCCGAGCAGGTAAGGTCCGCTGGGGTAGAACTCGCGCATCTCGCGAATGTAGAGCGCGGCCATCTCCTCGATGGTGAGGTCCTCTCGCTCGGGCTCCGCCACCAGCGGCGACTGGAAGGCGTAGAAGGGCTGATCGGATCCCAAAGCGCGGGCCAGTTGCTGGTAGAAGAGAACGTCTCCGCCCACCGCATGCACGCAGAAGAGCGGCGGCCGGCCGCCGTTGGGCTGAATGGGAACCAGAGCCTTCCATGCCTTCTTTTCCGTGGGGGCATGATCTGCGGAGGGCTTGCGCGATCGATCGATGACAGCGGCGAGCTGGCGCACGGTCCGCGCCTCAAACAGCGTGGCGAGTTCAAGGTCTGCCCGAAATGCCCTTTTGATCTTGGCGATCAACCGCACGCCGGTAAGCGAATGGCCGCCCAGCTCGAAGAAGTCGTCGTCAGTGCCAACCTGCTCCACACCCAGCAATTCCCGCCACCACGTTGCCAGCGTGGCTTCGGTGCCGCCCAGCTCGATCTGCGCCGGAGATGCGTCCGTGCGAGAGGCGGGCAAGGAGAAAGCTGGCGATGGCGCGGGCCGTGTCAGCGGCTCGCCCAAAGCAACCACGGCCGCTGGCGTATGCGCCTGCAGGATGCGGGTGAGTACCTGAACGCCGGCATCCGGAGCAATGCCGGTCCGCACGGGAACGTCGAAGGGACGATCGGCGAGCGCGTGTGCCGAGCGCTGCTGAAGCAGCATTGCCGGGTCCACGATGCGCCGCATCGTGAAGCCTTCGATCTCCGCCAGAATTTCCCCCTGCTCGTCGAAGACGGTGATGTCGAAGGTCTCCACTTCGCTGCGCCGGCCGCGGCTCTCGCACGCGCGGATGTGACTGAACAGGCACGCGGGAAGGCGCCGGTAGACGCGCAGATGGCGATAGGTGATAGGCAAGAAGAGATCGTCGCAGCGGTCGTAATCGTGGGTCAGATACAGGCATGCGCCGGTGGCCATATCGAGCAGCGCCGGATGCTGGCGATGGTCGGCGACGTCGGCGGCGAACTGCGGGTCGAGCTCAATCTCAGTCAGAGCCTCGCCCTGGCCGAGATACAGTTTGCGCAGCGAATGCCAGCGCGGGCCGAAGCTCAGGCGAATTTCCTGGCGGGTATGTCGATCGCCGCAAAAGACAATCTCGCGATTGCGGCAACGCGCCGCGATAGTGCTGCGATCGACGGGGGATCCTGGGCGGGTGCGGCACGCGGCCACGCTACCGGTGGAGTGCTGAATCCAATCTTGATCGCGCGATAGAACGGCAAACCGGAAGCTATGGCCACCCGATCCCTCTTCTCCATCGCGCTGCAACTGCACCCGCACCTCTCTGCTTTCGCCGTCGGCAACCGCCAGGGGCGCCTCGAAAAAGACATCGCGGAATTCGATGGCGCGGTGCGCGGAGTGGCGCGCCCATGCGCCGGCCACCAACTCAAGCTGCGCGGTGCCGGGCATGATCGCGGGGCCTTCCTTGACGCGGTGCTCGGCGAGCGCCCAATGATCGCGGCTGGAAAAACGTCCGGCAAAGACCATGCGATCGGGCGCGTCGAGCAGGCGCTCCTGCAGCCAGGGATGCGGCGAGAAGGCGCGCGCCGCCATGCCCACCTCGCGCCATGCGCCCCAGTTCACAACCTGGACGGACCCCTTGCGGCTGAGCGCGAAGGCATCCAGGAATGCATTGGCCGCGGCATAATCCACCTGGCCGGCAGGCGGATCAATGGAGCTGATCGAAGAGAACAGCACCAGGCTGCGCAGCGGAATGCCCTGAAGTGCCTGCTCCAGAACCAGCGTGCCCTGCACTTTGGGAGCAAGCACCCGGGCCGCGCTCTCCGCGGATTTGAGCAGCAGCGGAGCGTCGTCAAGAACTCCCGCGGCGTGCAAGACACCGTCCATCCCCCCGAAGCGCTCTTGCGCCAGCGCCACTGCGGCGCGCATCTGTGCCAGATCGGTCACATCGGCTTGCGCGACGGCAAGGCCACCGCCCAGAGACCGGATCTCAATGAGCTTGCGCAGCCGTTTGCGGTCCTGCTCGCTCAGCCCGGGAGCCTGCAGTGCCGTCTCCCATGCGGACTGCGGCGGCAGGGGCGTGCGCCCTACCAGCACCAGGCGCGCCTGGAAGGTACGAGCGAGGTGTTCGGCAACCTCCAAGCCGAGTGCGCCCAGTCCTCCGGTGATGAGATACACGCCGCCTGCCCGCAGGCGCGGACGATCGGCTGCCGTGCCCAAGTCGTAGCCTTCGAGCGCTTCAACAAAACGCTCGCTGCGGCGATAGGCCACGGTCAGGTTGCCGGCAGCGCAGGTTTCGGCGAGAACGGTCTGCGCATAGCGGGCGGGCTCGGCTTCGTCCCAGTCCAGATCCACGGCCTGGCACGTGAAGCCCGGCAGCTCCTTGTGCAGGGTGCGGGCCACGCCGAACAGCACCGCGCGCTCCGGCGTGCCGATCGTCTCATCCTCCACCTGCTGAAGCGCATTGGAGACAATGGTCATCACCACGCTGGATGCATCGTTGGCGGCAAGGGCCTGAGCGAGAAACAACGGACTGTAAAAGCATCGTGCGAGCGTGTCGTCGAGCGGCGTGTCGTTGCCGCGTGCAACAACCGCCCACAGATGGATGATGCGTGAAGGCGAGCAGCCGGCGTTGGCGAGATCGGCGGCGAGGGCTTCATAATCCCCGTGCTGAGCCGGCCGCAGCACCACATTGTCATCTTTGAGCGGCTGGTAATGCGCTCCGGCAGCCACCATCACTACCCGCTCGCCGCGCCTGCGCAGCGCGGCAGAGAGCGCCTCGCCGAGGCCGAGCGCATCGTGGAAGATGAGCCACGGGCCTACGCTCGCAGGTGAAGATTCAGACAGCGGCGTTGCCTTCCAAGTGCGGCGATAGAGCGCGACCGGCTCTGGACCACGCCCAGGTTCGGCCGGCGGCGCGGTGGCCGGCGTAGGCAGTTCGACGCGGTCCGGTTCGATCCAGAATCGCTGATGCTCGAAGGGGTAGGCAGGCAAGGAGACGCGCTGCACGGAGCAGGGTACATGCAAGCGCGCAAAATCGAGATCGACGCCCGCGGACCAGAGCTGGCCGAGCGTCTGCAATGCAAAGCGCAGGGCGGGGGCGTTCTCGCGAGGATGCGGCAGGGTTGCGTAAGCGCGCGTATGGGCGCCCCCCTGCATGCGCGCCAGGCTGGTGAGCACGTTGCCCGGGCCGCACTCGATGAGCACCTGGTCCGGATTGTGCAAGATCTCTGTGAGGTTCTCGCTGAAGCGCACCGTGGAGCGCACATGCCGCGCCCAGTACGCAGGATCGGTGGCCTCCTCCGCTTGAATCCAGGTGCCGGTCACGTTCGAGAGATAGGGGATGCGCGGCGGATGCAGCTTCACGCTCCGCAACCGCTCCTCGAAGTCTGCCAGCATCGGTTCCATCATTGCGGAGTGGAAGGCATGCGAGGTGACGAGGCGGCGGGTGAGGATGGATTGCTTCGCCAGCGACTCCTCGAGCGCGGCGATCTCCGCAAACGGGCCGGAGACAACGCACAGGTCAGGATGGTTGATGGCGGCGATGGAAAGTGAGCCGGCGAGCTGCAACTTCTCTGGCGCGAGCGGAACCGAGAGCATTGCACCGGGCGGCAGGCCAGCGATCATGCGGCCGCGCGCGGCAACCAGCCCCAGCGCATCTTGCAGCGAGAAGACGCCGGCAAGGCAGGCAGCCACATATTCACCCAGACTGTGCCCCCCCATCGCCGCGGGCTGAACATCGTGCGCCATCCACCACTGTGCCAGCGCATACTCCAGCGCGAAGAGCGCCGGTTGCGTGAGCCAGGTCTGGCTAAGGCGCTCGGATGCAGATTCTTTCTCCGCCTCGCCGGGATAGATGGCTGCGATCAGGTCCAGGCCAAGCGGTTCGCGCAAAATGCGCGCGCAGGTGTCGAGTGCATCCCGAAAGACCGGCTCGTGCTCGTACATCTCGCGGCCCATATCCACGTACTGCGATCCCTGGCCCGAGAAGAGGAAGACAATGCCGGGCGCGGTGCGCGGCATGACTCCCTTTGCAATCTTGCGAGGATCGAGACCGGCCAGCTCGGCGCGCGCTTGTGGCGTATCTTCGACCACTACCGCGCGGCGGTGCGGAAATGCCTGCCGCCCGATCTGGCAGGTGAAGGCGACATCCGCAAGGTGCACATCCGGATGTTCGGCAACGTGTTCGGCCAGGCGCGCAAAGGCGCGATCGGCGGCAGATTCGGTTTTGGCTGAGACGGTGAGAAGTTGATACGGCTGCTGCGTCCGAATGAGCTCCGGCGGCGGGGGTGCTTCCAGAACTACGTGCGCATTGGTGCCGCCGATGCCGAGCGCGGTCACGCCGGCGCGGCGCGGCCGGTCATCCGCGGGCCAGTCGTGAAGCCGGTCGTTCACATAGAACGGGCTGTCCGCGATCTCGATCCGCGGATTGATGCGCTCGAAGTGCAGGCTGGCAGGCATCTGCGCGTGCTTCAGCGCGAGAGCTGTCTTGATCAGGCCGCTAACCCCCGCAGCCGCGTCCAGATGGCCGAGATTGGATTTCAGCGAGCCAAGCCCACAGAACCCGGCGCGCGCGGTGGAGCGGCGAAAGGCTTGGGTGAGCGCTCGCACCTCGATGGGATCGCCCACCACAGTGCCGGTGCCGTGCGCCTCTATGTAGCTAATCTCGTCGGCGCCGACGCCCGCGAATTCGAGGGCCTCGGCGATGACCTCAGCCTGGCCCTCCACGCTCGGCGCAAGATACCCAACCTTGCGCGCGCCGTCGTTGTTGATTGCCGAACCGAGAATGACGGCGTGAATCTGATCGCGATCGGCGAGCGCCTCGTCCAGCCGGCGCAGCACCACAATGCCCAGGCCGCTGGCAAAGACAGTGCCGCTCGAGGACGCATCGAAGGAACGGCAATGCCCGTCGCGCGAGAGAATCTCGCCCTCGCGGTACATGTACCCCTGCCCGTGCGGTACCTCGATGGTGACGCCACCGGCGAGCGCCATGTCGCACTCGAAGTTGAGCAGGCTCTGACAGGCCAGGTGGACGGCCACCAGCGAGGTGGAACAGGCCGTCTGCACGTTGATGCTGGGACCGCGCAGGTCGAGCTGGTAGCTGACCCGCGTGGACAGCACATCCTTATCGTTGCCGGTCTGCTTGAGCTGGAAGAGACCTGCCGAAGCGACGAGCCCGCGATTGGCAAGCAGGTTGTGGATCAGGTAACTGTTCAGACCAGAGCCGGCAAAAACGCCGATGGAGCCGCCCGCCCGCTGAAAAGCGCTGGGGGGATGGCCGGCATCTTCGAGTGCCTCCCACGCGCACTCCAGAAAGTGCCGGTGCTGCGGGTCCATGATGGATGCGTCGCGAGGACTGAAGCCGAAAAAACCGGCATCGAACATCGGCACGTCATCGAGAACGGCGGCCCGCTTTACATAACCCGCAGTGGCAAGTTCTTCTGGCGCGACGCCGTTGGCAAGCAGTTCCGCATCGCTGAGGTCACGGATCGATTCCACGCCGTCGCGCAGGTTGCGCCACAGCTCGGCGACCGAGCGCGCCCCGGGGAAGCGGCCGGCCATTCCAACGATCGCGACTGCCGAAGACTTCATCCCAGCTCCTGTCAGGACTCCTGACGCGCCATGCGGCGGCGCGCCGCGCGATCGGAGAGCGAACTGGCTGGAGAGGCGGATTGCGATCCGGCCAAAGAACGTGCCAGCGTGCTCACGGTCGTGTATTGGAAAAGGTCGACCAGCGGAATCTCGCGGCCCAGGGCTTGCTGCAGCCCCGCGTGCGCTTCGGCAACGGTGAGCGAATGCGCGCCCAAGTCGAAAAAGTTGTCGCTCAATCCTACGCTCGGCACGCCCAGCGCCTGCTGCCAAACGCGCGCAACCAGCCGCTCCATCTCATTCGCAGCAACATGACCGTCGCTCGGCGTGGTCTGCGCGACGATTGGCGCGGGCAGCTTCAGCAGCGCCTTGCGGTCCGTCTTCCCGTTCCCGGTCAGCGGCATGGCGTCGAGAAACACGAAGCCCGACGGCACCATATAATCGGGCAGAATGGACGCGAGCGCAGAGCGGAGAGACGCTGCTTCATGTGCCGCCGCTCCATCGGCCACGCAGTAGGCAACTAGGCGCTGATCGCCTTCGCGGTCTTCGCGCAGCACCACCACGGCCTGGCGAATTCCCGGTTGCTTTTCGAGCAGTGCTTCGATCTCGCCCAGTTCAATGCGGTGGCCGCGCAGTTTCACCTGAAAATCGGCGCGGCCCAGAAACTCGAGGTTGCCATCGGGCAGAAAGCGCGCCAGATCGCCGGTGCGGTAGATGCGCTGCGGCGAAAGCTGCGGGAGGGTAAGAAAGCGCTCGGCGGTGAGTTCGGACCGGCGCCAGTAGCCGCGCGCCACGCCCGCGCCGCCGATGCAGAGTTCGCCGGTTTGGCCTGATGCCACCGGCTGAAGCTGCTCATCGAGAATATAGATTTGAGTGTTGGCGATGGGCTTGCCGATGGAGACGAAGCCATCTGCCTCCGCTACCGCAAAGCTTGTGGACCAGATGGTGGTCTCGGTGGGGCCGTACATGTTGTGAATCGGACCGCGGAAAACCTGGCGCAGATAGCGGATCAGCGCGGCCGGCACCGCCTCGCCGCCCAGCAGCATCTGCCGGAGCCCGCTCAGCGCGGCAAAAGCCCGCGGATCGAGCGTGAGCATGCGCGCCAGCGACGGGGTCATCTGCAGGTGGGTCACGCCATAGCGCAGCATGTCGTCGGCGATGGTCTGCGGACCGGCGTCGTCATGCAGCACCACGGTAAAACCGCGCGTGAGCGTCCACAGCAGTTCCAGCACCGAGATATCGAACGAGACACTGGTCACCGCCAGCCACACGCCCGGCGCGCAGCCGATAGCGCGGTCCATGCCGGTGAAGAAATTCACGACATTGCGGTGCTCGATCATCACCCCTTTGGGGCGGCCGGTCGAGCCCGAGGTGTAGATCACGTAGGCCAGATTGTGCGGCGCGGCAGCGCACGAGACGCGCCCCGAGTTCCCCGTCGCAACCAGAAGATTCTCGGCATCGACAACCGTTGTATCCGACTCCGGAATGCGGCCGCGCGATCGTGATGTGGTCAGCAGCAACGGCATGCCCGAGTCTTCCATCACCAGCGAAAGGCGATCCTTGGGAAAATTCAGCTCGAGCGGAACGTAGGCGCCGCCGGCCTTCAGAATTGCAAGCAGACTCACCACCAGGGTCGCGGAGCGCTCCATGCCCACGCCCACCAGGGTATCGGGACCGACGCCGAGGGTTTGCAGGCAATCTGCGAGACGATTCGACTGCGCATCGAGCTCTCGATAGGTGAACTGGCGCGGGCCCGCGATCAGCGCGATGGCCTCCGGCGCGCGCGCAACCTGAGCAGCAAAGCAGTCCGCGATGGTGCTGGAACGCGGATACTCAGCTTCTGTCTGGTTCCACTCAAGCAGTTGCGCGGACAACATGAAAATTCTCCAGGAACAGGTGTTCGATGCCGGTGCCGAGAAAGGTCTCAATGGCCTCTTCCGGCGTGTTGACGATGGGCTGCCCCTTCACGTTAAAGCTGGTGTTGAGCACCATCTGCCGGCCGGTGGTCTCGCCTACAGCCTGGAGCAGCGCGTGAAACTCGGGATTGTCGCTGCGACTGACCGTTTGCAGGCGCGCCGAGCCGTTCACATGCGTGATGGCCGGCAGCAGGTTACGCATCTCCGGGCGTACCTGCACGATCGAGATCATGTACGGAAACTGCGCGCCCTCGGCCACTTCGAACCAGCGGTGCGCCTCTTCCACGGCGCAGGCCGGGGCAAAGGGGCGGAATGCCTCGCGCTTCTTCACCATAGCATTGATGCGGTCGCGCATCTCGGGATGACCGGGATCGGCGAGAATGCTGCGATTGCCGAGCGCGCGCGGCCCGTACTCCATGCGCCCGCGGTGCCAGGCCAGGACGCGGCCGTCGGCGATCAGCCGGGCCGCGCATGCGCAGGTGTCTTCCAGCGACTCGTAACGCTTCCAGGTGATGCGGCCGTCGAAGCGATGAAGCGCGGCCACCACCTCGCTGGGATCGTATTGCGGTCCCAGGAGCGGCGCGGGAAAGCGCTTGTTGGGCACCGGGTGTTGCAGAGAGCTGCGATAGAGAGCGGCGCCAAGAGCAATGCCGTCGTCGCCGGCCACTGGCTGAACATAGATTTCGTCAAACAGCCCGGAGCGAACCAGCTTGCCGTTGGCGGTGCAGTTGAGGGCCACGCCGCCGGCCAGGGCCAGCTTGTTCAGCCCGGTTTCGCGCGCAAAGTGCTCGCAGATGTGCATCACCACCCGCTCCAGACACTCCTGCAGCGCGGCGGCCACGTCTTCGTGATTCGCGTTCACGCTCTGCTCGGGAGCCCGGCGCGCGATGAGATTCTCATCCAGATAAGCCCGCGTGGCGCTGTAGGTCTCGCGCTCCTCGCGGGTGCGGTTGAGCTTCAGTATGGGAATGCGAATGGTGCCGTCGCGACAAAGCTCGACCGCCTTCTCGAAGAAGCCGCGATAACGGGCCGGATCGCCGTAAGGCGCCAGACCCATGATCTTGTACTCGTCGGAATTGAAATCGAAGCCCAGGTGCAGGGTCACCAGCGAGTAGAGCACGCCGATCGAGTCATTGGCCCCGATGGTGCGCAGCTTCTCAAGCTGGCCATCGTGAAAGTCATAGGCGGTGAGGCTCTCCGTTTCGCCCATCGCGTCATTCACCACCACCAGGCACTCGTCCCAGCCGGAGGTCCAGGCCGCACTGGCGGCGTGCGCCAGATGATGCCCAACCTGGTGAACCCGCTCCAGCGGAAACCCGGGCAGATCGCGTACCACCTGCCTCAGCAGCACCTGCTTTGAGAAGACATGCTCATAGAGTGCTTGGGAGGTCTCATCCTGCTGGTAGAGGCCGCGGTAGGGCGCGTAGTCGAAACCGTGGGCAATCTCGTCGATCTCCTCGAGACCGATGCCAGCCTGCTTCAGGCAGAAGTGGATGGCGTTGACTGGAAAATCGCCGGTGTGCTTCCTGCCGGTGAAGCGTTCCTCTTCGGCCGCAGCCACCACCTGCCCGTCAATGACCAGCGCGGCGGCAGCGTCCATGCCCTGGGCGATGCGGTACTCGCGCGGCTCCAGCCCGGGGAAACGGGCGCGCTTGAAGCTCATCGCGTTTTCGAGGCCGCTGATCCCAATGATCTTCATAATGTTTCCTCGTGGCAGTGCTGGGGCCTGGAGAATTCAGCCCTCATCCACCCCGGAAGGCCAGGGGCCCTCACTTGCTCTTCGCTGCTGCCCGTCGCCGCCCGGTAATCCACTGCAAGGAAGAAAGCAGACGAAGGGCTCCACTACACAGACTAGATCGGCCTGAGAGACGAAGATATAACCTCTTCGCGCCAATCAAATAACAGAAACGGCATTCCGGCAAGGGAACACTGGTAACTGAAAGTAACATGCGGGGTAACGAAGGCCGAGTGGTCCTCCCCCGCTCCCCAGGGCGGCTGCTTCGCCGACGGACAGCACTGGCAGTGTAAGCTAGCCGCCGAGGAGAGCGGCTGGCGGGTCCGGATTTGGGGGTCTGCAGTCTGAATCCCCGCCGAACCGAACGGGTTCCGCTTTCCCTACCAGGAGGCACTGGCACTGTCAGAACAGGAGGGCATCGATCCTGAGAAATTCGTTGCCTTTGCAAATTGTCGTTCAGCGTATGGCCTGAACCGGAATTTGTTCTTTACGGGGCTTTTCACGCCGCAAGGCCTACTCTGGCCCAGCAACTGGGGGTGCTCTTCTGAGAGGCTCACGGGCCCTGCTGGAGGCACAGCGTGCCGGCAGGGCCGCGCAAGAGTTCCGGCGTCGCTTTCGCAAGGAGCGAGAGGGACAGGCGCGGCGGTTATGCTGCTCCTACGGTTGCTGCGCCCAGAAGTCGCCGATCCAGTCCAGATTCTGCTCGTGATTGCCTGAGGAGTTCAGGACGCAGGTGGAATCACAGAAGAGCGGGTTCAGCACCCACGGCTGAATCGCATAGGGGCTATTGGGATTGCCGCTTGACAGAATATTTTTTCGATTCTGCACCATTGCATAGGTCGCAACGCTGAAATTGTTGCTACTGAAGAAGCTCTCCGATTGGGCCAAGAAGTTTTGGACGCCGTTTTGCGAGAGTGCGCGGTCGGTGAAATACGTCGGGTGCTCAGCATCGCCGAACTTGAGGAAGTCATACCACTCGGTATTCGGCACGCCTCCGGAGGTGATGGCGCAGTTGATGAATCCCAGCACAGACTCGCTGCCTGTCACATCGACGTAACATTGCCCCGGATCCGGATAGTCGGCGAGAAACGTCGAGCTCAGGCTGTCGCTCAGGTAATTCTCAAAATAGTTAACGAGCGAGAACTCCGAACTCATCATCTTCTTCTTGGCTCCGAATACCGATTGGGCGTATTGAACAGCCGCCACGAGACCACCCGTCGGATCCGTTCCTTCCGCGCCGTTGTTCCCATTGAACGACGATACGTGGAGATGCAGGTCGATGCCGGTGACTCCGCTAGTGTTTGCGGCATACTGCATGAGTTCGTTGACCGGAGTGGTCTGGAAGCTGGCTTTCTCCAGATTGTTGAAGGCTCCCACGTAAAGCGGTATCGCGGACCCAGTAATGCTCTTGCCGGCATTGGCATGGTTATAGGCGATGTCGCTGTTGGTGATGTTCTCGTAAAAAGTGGTGACAGCCTGCGAGGTGGGCGCATTGGTGATGAATGGCTCATTGCCGGACACCAACTGGCTCAGGCTGGGATACACATAATCGAGCACCCTGTTGGTGCACGTTTGCAGGGTGGTGTACTCTGTGCTGCTCGTATCCGTCGGCGGTGTTCCTCCTCCCCACTCGCTGAAGTCATACTTCAAGTTCAGCGCGAGCCGATATTGCGAATAGCTTTTGTGGATCGTGTTGATCTCGGTCAGGTTGGGATCTGACTGCACGGTGGAGACAGCACAAGTGCCATCTCGCTTCAGAAGCGCGGTGATGTCATAGAAGCCACGAATCCATGTCGTTTTGGAATTCGTTACATCGGTGATATTGAAGGCGGTGAAGGTGCCGTTGTAGTTGACGCCCATGGAGGTTTGGGCAGCAGCAGGTTGGGAGGGGATGGCGCATCCCAGCGTCATCAGCGCGCAGCCCAGTGCGACCGCGGAACTTGTCCGAAACAGAGCTCTCATATGGCTTCTCCATTCAGAGGCGTAGAAACGCAAGGGTCTTCTTCGCCTCAGTGGTGGTGGTGTTGCATACACGTGGTGGCATGAAGTCTTGTGTGTTTTCTACAACTGCTGGTGGTGCTGCCCAACCAATCACTGTTTCCAGGAGCGGCGAGTTTTGCTCCGAGTTGTGCAGAGAAGCGGTGTTGCATCCTCAGCGGGGTCCGCGAGCAGCCAGGCGCAGGAAATGCTCACCCCAGGCGATTGCGCTCCCTACGGCGAAATATGAACAGATTCACAATGCCCCGGTGCTACGGAATATAAGGATTGGGCGGCGTCCCTCCGTGACGGTAAGGCGCGTACCAGTTGTGCTGGCTGGACCATTTAGTGTGGTACTTGCGATTCTGGGGGCCGGTGGGCAGGCTGTCCTGCGAGCGAATCACCCACATGGCGAGTTCGGCCATTAACTGCGCCTGGATTTCTGCATGCTCGCGCTGTCCGAAGAGGTTCGTCAGTTCGCAGGGATCGCTGCGCAGGTTGTAAAGCTGGCCGTAACCCATCATGTCGTAGACGAGCTTCCACTCGCCCATGCGCACCATCTTCTGAGATCCGCTCTGCGTGACTTCGTTTAACTCGTCCCAGGAGCCGGCGCGGCGCGGATCATGCGCAATCGAGGTGGGGATGTGGTCGGTATCCTCGTAGTAAAGACCGCCCAGCCCCGCGCTGGCGTAAATGCTGCGGAACTCCTCGCGGGGAAAATCCTGCCCCTGCAGCAGCGGCCAAAGGCTGCGGCCTTGCACGCCGTGCGGAATCTCGGCGCCCATGGCTTCACAGAAGGTGGGCATGAGGTCGGCCATGGAGGTAAAGACCTGCTCGACCGTTCGGGAGGGCTTCACTCCATAACCCCACCAGATCTGCGGCGTGTGGGTAAGGTCCTCATACAGCCCCACGCCCTTGCGGCCCAGACCATAATCCATCACGTAATCGCCATGATCCGCTGTGAAGACGACCAGTGTCTTTCGAGCGAGGTTGCTCTTTTCCAGGTGACCATTCAGACGGGCGATCTGGTCGTCGATCATGCGCAGAGCACCGAGATAGTTGGAGACGTAGCGCCTCCACTTGTTTTCGGTGTCCGGGAAATGATCCTGCTGCAGCCGGTATTCCCAGCGCGCGCGCGGGCCCATGTTCTTGAGCGCTTCAGGCCCAGCGCAGCGTGGAGGAACCGCTTGGGGCGGGAACATGTTCCAATAGGGGGCCGGCACCTGCTCAGGATCGTGAGGCTCGGGAAAGCTCACCTGCAAGAGGAATGGCTGATCGCCGCTGCCGTCGATAAAGTCGATCGCTTCGGTGACGATACGGTATGGAATCTGCGTGCGAAGCGGATACGGGCTGGGCTCCTCGGCCATGTTGAAGTGCAAGTCCTTGAGCCACTCTTCGTAGGCCTTCACGTCAGGCGGCGCATCCGGAGGAATGTAACCGCCTTGGTGGGTGAACTCGCGCCACACGTCCACGTCAGCGGGCTTGAGATAGGTGTGATTCTTACCGGCGAGCCCGGTTCGATAGCCGCGGGCTTTTGCCACCTGATACAAATCCTGCGAGAAGAACGCCTGATGCGCGTCGAGATTCATGCGCACGCGGGTGGCGTCGGGCCAACGGCCGGTCAGCATCGAAACGCGGCTGGGGACGCAGGCGGGCTGGGTGCAGTAGTTATGCTGAAAGCCGATGCCGCGCCCCTGCAAGCGATCGAGCGAGGGGCTTGTATCCAGAGGGTATCCGAGGGCTTTGCTCAGTCCATAGCGGCGCTGATCGGCAATGATGAAGATTAGGTTCGGCTTCTCGACCGTTTCCGCTGCCTGAGCGGGCGGGATCGCCTGCGACGCAATCGTTAATCCCGCCATCTTCACAAAATCCCGTCGCTGCATGCTTCTGCCTCCTCCCCGGATACACTACTCGCGCGCAAGCTGATGAAAAGCTTGGAGCCAGTAGGGGTTCGTCGGAGCCGGAGCGCCAGGCGACTGGCGCACCGTGCGCCGGGCGTAAACACTGTTGAGAAGCCACGGGACCGATTTGGGACCGAATGGGTGGGTCATAGATCCACCCTGCTCAAAGCCGTAGGTCGCTACGGCGAGTTGCTGCGTATTCCGGAACAGCTTCAACTCGTCCTGGAGATACGACTTTTGTGCGGCAAACCAGGGACTGTTCTGAAGAAGGGCATTCCACTCTTCTTGGCCGTATGGCGCCTGGATGGCAGCGTTGATGGCCTGCCACATACGCGTGTCGGCGGGAACGCCATAACGCTTGGCGAAGGCTGCGGGGACGCGATCGTTCAGATGCGCCTTCCAGTACCAGACGAGGGAAAACTCGGTGACCAGAAACTGCTGATCCGGGCGGATACTCTTCACCGCATCTTGGACGAAAGGAACTGAATCCTGGAATGACGAGACATGGGGATGGAGATCTACGCCCTGAATCTCCGGGGTTGCTTTGACGAACGCGAACCAACGCTTGACCCAACGCTGCTGGCGCACTTGAGGGTCATTGAGCTTGTTCAACGCGCCCATAAAGATTTCTGTGGAACAGGGCGCACTGCAATGCTGCTGCCGGAAGGCGATCACCTCGTGGGCCATCGCTTCGTAAAACGGATTGAGGCGTGTGTCTCGCTGATCTTCCGGCGTCTCCCAGTAAGGCTCGTTGCCGATTTCCAGGATGTCGACTTTGCCCATCACGCGGGACAGAATTGCATTCAGGGTCGCCACTGTCTTCTCGTACCGAGGAGTTCCGGGCAGCGGCACTCCAGTTCGGCGGAAGTTCCATTTGAACGTCAGGATGACATGATATCCGCGTGCTTTGGCGTCGAGACTATCGGCAACGGCCGGAGCCGAATCAACATCCGCGCTCGTTTCGCGATTCAATGCGATGAAGCCGCGAATCCAATGAACCTCGGCATGATTCAGATCGGAGTAATGAATGTCTTGGTATTCCCCATTGAAGTTTGCGCCCAGCGCTCCGCTGACCGGCGCCGCATGAGCGCAGAGCGTGCCGGCGAAGAAGGCCAATGCCGCCCAGTTCCACCACTGCTTCGTTTTCATCTCTGATTCGTCTCCAATCAAATCCCCGCGCAGTTGATCTACAAACGAAGATCGGTTGGCGCTGCCGCCAAGGCATCTTGCGGCAGCGCGATGCGATTTCCAGTCTAGAAAAACACTTGCAGAGCGCCCTGCAATTCCCGCGGCGGCGGGGAGAGGATGGTATTGGTGATGTGGCCGAACAGAGGCGTGTTCATGGACGTGTCCGGCATATTGAAATGCGGCGTGTTGAAGAGGTTGAAGGCTTCTACTCGGAACTGTGCATGCCAGTTCTCATGGATCGGAAAATCTCTTTCCAAGCTGAAGTCAATGTTGTGGATGCCCGGGCCGCGCACTGCACCATCGGTGCGGCCGATATTGCCAAGGGTATAAGCGGCCGGGAGGCTGAATGCGCTGGTATTGAACCATTCATCCACCTTGTCTCCATTGGAGCGCGAGCCTGACAGGTGTGGTTCCACACCTGCCACCGCGTTGGGGCGGTTTCCAAGCCCGGTAACCGGGGCGAAGAATGCCAGCGGCCATCCGCTCTGCTCGATGACAATCGCCGATGCGTTCCAGCCGCTGACCAGGGCATTCGGGAGGCCATGAAGATTGCTGCCCACCAGTTGTCCGCGGCCAAAGGGAAGCTGCGCCACGACATTCGCAATCAGAGAGTTGGGCGTGTCAGTCTCCGAGAGAGACTTCTCCGCCGCGAGATCGTAGTAGTTTTGTACGTTGGTGGTATTCGAAGGGCCGATCGGAGCTTCAGCATTTTGCACGTTCGACAACCACTTGCTGTAGGTGTAGGCGAGGAGGAAGTCGACTCCGTGCGAAGTCCGCTTGTTCAGCTTGACCTGCAATGCCTGGTAGTTGGAACCACCCCAGGTGGAATTGATGATGGTAACGCCCGTGTACTGCGGATAGGGACGCAGGAGCTGCTGCTGCGGGACTTTGGGCTGCGACAGCAATCCCACCTTCACATCGGATTGGAATGGATTCGCAACCGGCTGCTGGAGAGCCGTGCCCAGACTGAGATAGCTGGGGTTGAGTTGGTTCAGATCAAAGGGCGCAGTGAGGTGAATTCCGCGGGTGCCTACGTACGAAACATCCAGGAGCGTAGACCACGGGAACTGCCGCTGGACGCCCACATTCCATTCATAGGACTGGGGACTCTGCGGGTTATGATCCCAGAAGCTGATCGACTGACCGAGTTGGGTTCCGGCTCCGGCTGTGGAACCGGTGGGTTGAACCAGGCCGTTGGGATAGGGATTGCTCAGGAGATTGTACGGAGTGAGCCCGCCGTCCACCGAGGTCACCCACGATGAGGTGGAGCTAAATCCCGTACTGGGGGCATAACCCACCGCGTTGTTGCTGATTTCGAGCGGGGCGTAAACAGTTCCGAAACCGCCGCGAAACACGGTGGATTGATTCAAGGAATAGGAGAGCCCGACCCTGGGATCAAACTGAGCGGTATTCCACACGTAGACATTGCTCGGCTGACCATCGACGCCAGCAAAGATGAGGCCGCCGGTCAGGTTGGGAAACTGGCTGTTGGCTGCAGGACTCGGCATGGAGGGATCAAAGTAGTTGAGGCGGTTATGACGGTCGGTGTAGGGACTCTCCGTCTCGTACCGCAGGCCCGCATCGATGGTGAGCTTCGGAGTCACCTGGAAGGTGTCCTGAGCGTAGCCCGCAAAGTAGAAGTCCTTCAAGCTGTTGCCGGCGCTGATGGGAATCGAGCCGCCTGAACCGGCCCCCAGCAGCAGGCTGGCCATGGCGTCACCCGCCGTTGGGCTTACCGTCACTGGATTGGGGCCTTGGGTTGGGGCGCGCGTAAAGGAGTAGGTGCCGGAACTGGCAAGGGCATTAAAGATATTGATGAAGTGCATTCGAACATCTGTGCCCACGACGACGGTATGCCGTCCATGAATCCAGGTGAGCGAAGACAACAGCGCATGGGAGTCATTGCCGTTGGATAGATAACTTTGCCCCGACATGTTGCCGTACGCGACCATCTGCAACGTGGGGAACATCGGTATCTGGATATTGCTGGTGAGGGAGGACGGGAAGCCAAGCGTTGCGCTGTTGAAGCCATAGCTCAGCGTCTGCCGAATCTGATACCAGCGCGCATAGCCGTAGTTGAGAGTGAAGAGCAGATTGGGGCTCAGGGTGAAGGTATTGTTCTGTGAGAACGACCAGTTGTCGAGCTTGGTGGTGCCGATGGCGCCCTGCCCAGGAGAGGCGAGGTTGCCGTAGGTGTTCGGCTGGGTTTGTGTCGTCAGCATCCAGCCCAGGCGCCCGAAGAGGCGGTAGGTGTCGTTCGCATATTCATCCAGTCGGGCGCTGCCTGCATTCTGGTTGAGGGTCAGAGGAGCGTTGCTGATGAAGTTGTTCGCATTTGTAAAGTTTGCCCCGGTTTTATTGGGCTGCGGATAGAACTTGATCAGGTTCTGCGCAACCGGATCCCATAGCGAAGAAGAAATCTTGTTGCCCTGGAACGCGGTGCGGATGTACTGCCCGGGATGATTCGGATCCGGCTGAGTCGAGAAGGGATTATAGATCGTAATTGGCTTGCCTGCCGCGTTCATCAGGCCGCTGAAGTCGCCTTGCCTCTCCGCAGCCGTAGGCACCGTGGTCTGAAAGGTTACGCCCTGGATGCGGCTGGTTCCCTGATAGGAGACAAAGAAGAAGGTCTTGTTGTGGCCGTTGTAGATCCGAGGGATGAGGACAGGGCCGCCCGCGGAAAAGCCATATTGATTCATTTTGAAGGGCGGAATGCTCAGGCCTGCGCCCTTGTTGAAGTATTCGTTGGCATCGAGCGCCGAGTTGCGCAGAAATTCGAAGATGTTGCCGTGAAACTGATTGCTGCCCTGTTTGGTGGTGACATTGATGACGCCCCCCGCGAAGCGCCCATATTCCGCGGGCAGGTTGTCGCTCTCGACCTTGAACTCCTGGGTGTCGTCGACGGTGGGGATGGTTGTGATCTGATCGAAGAAACCGGCGGTAGAGGGCACGCCATCGATGAGAAATTCGTTGCTTTGCGCCCGTTCGCCGTTAATGGACAGATTGGTATCGAAGGTCGTGTTCGACGGCACGTCACCAAAGATTCCGTTGGCGGCACGATTAAAGGTCACGCCAGGCGTTAATTGGATTAGACGGAAGGTGCTTCTGCCATTCAAGGCAAGGTTCGCGATGGTGTGCGCCGGAAGCACCTGACCCACCGACGAAGTTTCAGTGTCGAGCAAGGGCGGTGCTCCGGAAACGGTAACCGTCTGCGCTGCCTGCCCTACCTGAAGAGCCATGTCGATGCGGGCGACCTGCGACACCACCAGGGTGATGCCGCTCCGGACCGCGGTTTGAAAACCAGCCTTGGACACTTGCACTTCATAGTCGGCTCCTGGGGGCAGAAGAGGGACCACATAGCCGCCTCGGGAATCGGTGTGCACGGAGATGTGGATGCCTCGCGAGGGCTCGGCAACCGTCACGCTGGCGCCGGGAATAATTGCTCCGGTGCCATCGGAGATGATTCCGGTGATCTCCGCGGTCTGCTGCTGAGCACGCAGTGTGCCGCCCAATGCCAAGGTGAAGAGTGACACCATCAGCAGGCGAACGATGGCCCAAGCGAGCCGTGCAGATGCCGGATGCTCGGCTACGGGGATGGTTGTTCCGGCCGGGCAGTGTCTCACCGTGCGATTCGGATTGCCAGAGCGGATGAATCGTGGATCCATTGGTTCTGCCTCCTGAAAAGTAGTGCAATCGTCTACATGAGCAAGAATCCCTAGATGATTTCCCGCCCTTCGGGCCAGGAATCGCGAGATTCTCAATGTGAATGCGGCTACCAAGCCCGTCCAGACCGCTGGCTCGATGGGATTTTGAGTTGCTTCATGTAAGCGTTTACATGTTTCGAGACATTTTATACCGCCATTGCTGTACGGGTGTCAAGGGGGCTTCCTGCCTTGCTCCACGCTCACCTGCGGCCCTGCTTTGCTACGAGCCGTCGAATGGCTCTGCGCCTTGTTGGTCTTGTCTTGTCGCAGGACACGGAGCCAGCGAAGCAGGTTGAATCCCGTGTCGTTCTCAGGCTATCAGGGGAATCGCCCTGCCCTTCATGGAATCGGCGCGGCTCTTGGGTAATGTAATGGTTTACATGATTGCGCGAGGCGAGTTATGCTGAATGGCGTCAGCATTCAGTGAAAGGACACGCAGCGTGGATCGTCGTACTTTTTTTGGCATTTCAGCAGGGGCGTTGTTCAGCGGCGCATTGCCCGGCAGCCCCTCCCCCGCCCAGGAAGCCGGCAAACGGCTGCGCTTTACCAACCAGAGAACCGGCCAGGGTCCGTTCCAGAACGCGGATCGTTCGCGTCCACCGCACATGCTGCTCATCAGCGCGGATATGGTTGGGCCCGATCTTTACCATCCCTCGCGGCCCTTCTCCAGCCACGTGCAAATCCCTTCCATTCGCTCTCTGATGCAGGATGGGGTGTTCTTTTCGAACGCCTTCTGCACGGTGCCGCTTTGTTCTCCGTCCCGCGCCTCGTATTTGACCGGCCGGTACAGCTACGTGCAGGGCAACAGCGAACGCGCGCCCGAGGGCCTGGAAGCGGAACTTCGACCCGATGACACGATCTTCCCGGAATACCTGAAGGCCGCCGGCTATATTACCCGTCAGGTGGGCAAATGCCATGTAGGCGAGCAGAAATTCATCGACGCCTTCGGAGATAACGATCAGGCATGGAACCGCTGGTCGCCGCCGGTATTCGATGATGACGATTTCCTCGCCTACCAGCGCCGGATGGGGGTCAAGCCGCAGAAGTACTCCCGGGAAATCGTCTTCAGCATGCAGGACCGCAAGACGCCGGGCAACTCAGTGGGCGGTTGGGTAGTGCAGGAGGATGGCAAACCTTTTCCGCTGGAAGCTCAGTACAGCTATTACCTAGGGCAAAAGGCCATTGCCACCCTTGAGAACCTGGTGGATAACGGGGACCTGGAGCACCAGCCGCTGTACCTGCAGCTCGATATCTTCGATCCTCATCAACCCTTCTCGGTGCCGGCCGGGTTTGAGAAGCGGGAACGGGAACTGCGCAAGGTGATCACGGTTCCCGAGTCGTGGCAGGCTGCCAAGGAGCACAATTTCAAGCGTGCCCCCGGCGAGCCCGAGATCGTCGATATCTATCGCCGTTACTGGGGCATTTATGACCCGCAAAAGCTGATCGATTATCGCGTGGCCTATGCGCTGCAGATGGAAGTAGTGGACCGGGTGATTGGCATGGTTCTGACCAAGCTTAAGGATCTCGGCCTGTACGATGACATGGTGATCGCTTTTATCTCCGATCACGGCGAAATGAGCGGGCGGCGGGCGATTGTGGACAAGGGAGTGTACCTGTATCCCGATGTTGTCCGGGTTCCGTTCGTGCTTAAGCCACCTGCCCAGATGAAGCGGCCGCAGACGAAGATTGCATCTCCGGTCTCCCTGCTGGACGTGTCGCAGTCTCTGCTCGATTTCGCCGGCATTCAGGCAGAAGCGAAGTTCGATGGCGTATCGCTGGTGCCGGTCATCGCGTCCGGCCAGGGGACGGAAGAGCGCACGCTGTTGTTCTTCGGGGGATGGCACGTGGGCGTGAACTTCGACTGCGGGATCCAGCATCGCGCATCGGATGGCCGGCGGTATTTGTATTCCTACAATTGCACTTCGACTGTAGACGAACTCTTCGATCTGGACAGCGTCGATGCGGTCAATCTGGTCGGTGATCCGCGCTATGCCCAGGTGCACAATGAGATGATTCGCGTGCTGGGCGCTGCTCTCCAAGCGGATCCTCGGTGGATCGGATTCTGGTCGGAGTTCCGCCTGGCGCACTTCAACGACTTGCCCACCTCGGAAGGCGATATGCAGATGTTCGCGGTGTCGTCGTAGCTCGCGCACCCGTGCATTTGCATGCCGATGCACGGGTACGCTGATCCCAGTCCCCGCTCCGACAGAAACACGATCAAGAACAGCCCCCTGAAAAAAGGCCGCAGCCACTGTGTCCAGTGACTGCGGCCGGGGGGTGTTCGGCTTTCAGAACGACAGGGTCGCTGCGAGTTGAACGATGCGGGCGTCTTTCTGGGTGCTGGTTACTTCACCAAAGGTACCGCTGGTCACGCCATTGCTGGGATTGGCAAACTGCGCATGGTTCCAAGCGTTGAAGAATTCGCCGCGCACGGCAAAGCGCATGTCTTCATGAATCGGAAAGTCCTTGTGGACCCCCATATCCCAGTTGTTGATTCCCGGACCCGTGAGGATATCGAAACCGGAGGTTCCGTAGTACCAGCTTTGGCCGCTGGTATTATGCGGGTCCGTAGCCGGGTTCACAAAGCAGGCCGAGTTCGCCGTGCTGTCGACGCCTGTAAAGATCCAGTACATGCCATTGGACCTGAGATTCTTGTTCTGCAATTCGTTTCTTCCGTTGCAATAGCGGTCTGCCCGGATGTTGGCGGGCGACCAGTTGGTATTGTTGGGCGCACTTACCGAGAATGGATTGCCCTTCTGCATGGTGGTGATTGCGTCTACGCTCCAGCCGCCGATCGCGCCGTCGAGGATGCGGTTCATCCCGGCGCCAATTCTCTTCCCCCGGCCGACAGGAAGCTGCCATACGGCACTGACCACCAGCGACTGGGGAACGTTGGAGGTTGTCGGTCCCCAGTCACAGCGGAAGCAACTCTTGTCCTGATTCAGGGTTCCGATGCCGCCTTCCGCTCCGTCCGAGAGTGACTTCTGCCATGTGTAATTGGCCAGGACGCTCAGGCCATTGCTGAATTGCCGCTGGAATTTCACCAGCAAGGCGTTATAGCTGCCATTCGCGATGCTGTTGATCTCCTGCATATAGGAGTACTGCGGGTAGAAGGGGTTCTTCGTCAGGTCGTAGGTCTGCACTCCAGGCGAGGAGCCATCCCACGGATCCCAGTTCTTCTGCAGGTGGTGCGCTTCGTTGCCGATGTATGCGACATCCAGCAAGTAGGCGGTCGCAAAGGTGCGCTGCACGTCCAGGTTCCACTGCGATATCATGGGCGGCCGCATGTTGGATGCCAGGTACTGGACGGCGCCGCCGATGGTGGGCACCTCAGCCGCAGTGATGGCGCCTACGGCCACCGGTGGCATGGCATTGACTCCCATCACATAGGTCGGCGTTGGCTTGGAGGTGACGTTGCTGACCTGGTTGTTGACGGAGATGTACTGCGACACCACGGCGTATTGGGATGTGAGGTCGTATTGGGTGGTGTAGTAGAGCCCCCATCCGGCGCGCAGAACCGTGTTTTTGAGAAGTGTGGGCTGCCAGGTGAAGCCCACGCGCGGAGCCACGCTGTTCAATGCCATCGAGAAGCTCTCAGGACTGGCGGTCCCCAAAGCTGCAAAGGTCTCGAGACCCGTGGTGAAATCAAAGCTGTGGATGAGATTACGATTCGTCTGGTCCGGAGGGTTGGGGGGCGTATTGATGAAATAGGCAAGGGCCAGGTTGGCGGTGAAGTGCTGGCTCAGCTTCCAGGTGTCTTGTATGTAGGGCTCAAATGTGGTCCAGCGGAAGTGCGTCCTGGGCATCGCAATGGACTGAGCATTGGTGAGATCGCCGAGGAGGAAGTCGGCAAAGGCACTGCCTGTGCCGGCCACCTGCGAAACCGTCCCGTTGGCATTCAGCTTGGTTTGCGCGGTATACACATCATTGAAGTTGAACACGCCCCGAGCGTTGGCGTTGGCACTGGACTGCACACTGCGGGTATAGGCGAGATCACCGCCGATTTTGATCTGGTGGTTTCCGTGCAGCCAGCTGAATCCTTCGTGGACTTGGTAGACGTTGTCAATATCCCCCAGCAGACCGGTGGAGGTACCGAAACCCGAAAATCCTGCGATGTTGATGCCGGGCACTCCATTCGCGTCGCCCGTGCCCGTGATTCCGAGTTGCGTTTGGACACCCGCAATCGAGCTTCCCTGGGAGTACACCGAGTCTCGTACAATGCCAGCGTTCAGCGAATTCACTTTGGTCGGGCTCAGCGTCCAAGTCCAGCCCACAGTGCCAAACTCCGTGTCGAGCGGATAGGCGATGCCTTGCGCGGGAAACAATCCAGGAGAACTCCCCGGCGAATTGAGCCACGAACCCTGCCCGAAGAGTTGATTGTTGGCGTTGATGCTGGCGTCCAGCCGGATGGTGAACTGATCGGAGTCGAGGGTGGCTTCCGGGTTCCCGCTCACGTTGTTGCCTGCCCCCAGGGTCGAACCGGGAAGATAGTAGGCCAGCAGGCCGCTTGCGGTTTTGTTGATTCGATCGGCGGGAATTTTGTTTTCAGGAAACTGCTGGCGAAGTCCGGTGCTAGGGTCGTATGTCGCCGGATCATAAATCGGGGTCGAAAGAGCAGAAAAGTCACCGGAGAACATCGCAGCGGTAGGCGTGTACGCTGAGCGGTAGCTCGATTGAGTCTGGCGGTATCCTTCGTAATTCCCAAAGTAGAAGAGCTTGTTCTTCATAATCGGGCCGCCGAGGCTGATGCCGAACTGGTTCTGGTGATAAGGTCCGTTCGGGGTGGTGGCAAAGTAGTTGCGCGCTTCCATCTGGTTGTTGCGGACATACTCGTAGAGATCGCCGTGAATGCTGTTGGTTCCTCCTTTGGTGATCACGTCGATGATGCCCGGGTTTGTTCCCATATCCGGCATGAAGAAGCCGTAGTGCACTTCAAACTGATCGATTGCGTCCATGGAGAGGTTCAGCGATGTATTGCCGGCGCGCGATCCGACCGTCTGGATGCCGTCGATGAGGTACATGGTGAAGTCCGGCTCGTTGCCGCTGATATTGATCGACATGCCGGGATGGCCCGTCTGCCCAACAGCACCGGCGGCGGCGCCCGCGTTGGTCTGGGTGGCGCCGGAAAGCAGCCCCAACTGTAGGAAGTTTCTGCCGTTGAGGGGCAGTTGCTGCACGCTTTGCGGCCCGATAACATTGCCGAGATCGTTGGATTGCGTCTCCAGCAGGTTGGCCAGACCATGCGCCTCCACGGTGACGGTCTGCGCGGCTTGCGCGATATTCAGAGATGCGTTCTCCGTAGCGTGTTGTCCAACAATAATGTTGAATCCAGTAACCTTGTAGGTGGCAAATCCCTGCTTGGAGACCTCGAGGGAATATACACCTGGCTGTACGGCAGGAAACGAATAGTTTCCCGAGACGTCCGACAGGGTCTTTATCCGAACACCTGTTTTGTCGTTGATAAGGATTACATCCGCAGCCGGCAAAACGGCTCCGGACGCGTCCGCGACTGTCCCCTGGATGGATGAATTAACGCTTTGCGCCCGGGCAAGGGATAGGGTGAATGCCAGGAGCACGATTGCGGGAAAGACCGTGAAGAATCGCGCCTTTCGAGTCATTTTCTTTGGATCCTCCAATCAAATTGAGCCCGTACACGTCGCTCGCGCAGAGCGGAACGAAGACGCGTACTATGCGGATGATGTAATCGGTTACATTTCGTTGGAAGTTCTTATACCGCCGTCAGTACATGGCTGTCAAGAGGCTCTCAGGAGATGCCGCCTGGTACAGTGCCGCGACGTTTGCGAGCCGAGCAGACGGCTTGACAGAAAGGGCGCACAGGCACCCGAGCGCGCCTGCAGCCAGGAACGAACTGGGGCGAGCGTGACGCTATGCTCCGCTTAGTGGACAGGCACGCGGATCACCGTCACACTCTCATGAGGCAAGGTCATAGTGAGTAGACCGGCTGATGGTGCAGGAAGCGTGACCGGCTGGGGCACAACGTGCTCCGGTTCGACCTCGTCGTTGCGCTCGTAGCGGTTGGCGGCTTTGATTTGTTCGGCATGGGATGGGCCGGATGGATGCAATTGTCCGAGATCGAAACGGGTGGGCACATCCTGGTCGAGGCTGCGATTGACGCAGAGCAGGGTCAGAGTGCGACCGTCCGCGCTGCGCGTGGCAACAACATCGATGTACGGAATATTCTGCACATCGTTCAGGGGACTGACACCACCGGCAACGTTGTAGCTGCCGGAATCGCTGGCAACCGGCAGCACCGTGTCCCCTTTCACTGCCGTGTACATCTTGAAGACATAGTATGCGGGAACTGCATAGACCTGTCCGCGCCGCTCCCAGATACCGGCGAATTCCATGAGGCCCGTCATATCCGTGATCTTGACCTGTTCCGTATGGCGCAGAATGGTGTTGAGAAAGCCGGCGGCCAGCACCGCTCCGCCTTCATTCATCCAGCTCGGGCTTTCGTTGGTGAAATTGCGCTCGCCGTATCCCCGGCTGTTGAAGAGCCACTCGGTGACCGCGAAGTGCACTTTACCGCGCAGCGCCGGGTGTGAGTCGACCTGCTCCTGGACCTTATCGAAGTACGGCCCCACAGCGTACGGCACAGCATACGCCGCGGCGGCGACGAAGGCGGGCGTGGCCGGCGTCATCACGGGGTGGTTCACGTTGCGGATGAAATGGAGCGAAAGATAGTTGAAGGTGCCGGGGGGATCGGTCAACTGTGCGGCATTCCATCTTCCGTTGGTGATGGGACCAAGGCCGGTGGCAATGATCGGCGCATTGGGATCGATCGCGCGGACAGCCTTGCTGAAGGCCAGTGTCTTGGCAGCGATTTCATCCACGGTGGGATAGCCCACCTGCCATTTGCCCCAGAGTTCGTTGCCAAGTTCATAGATCACCGGCCCGTGGTCATGCTCGCCGATGTAGCGGACCCAGTCAGCAGCTTCCTGTGGCGTTCCGCTGCCCATGTTCAGATCAAACTGGGGGGTAGCGCCGATGAGCTTGCAGAGTTCCAGGAACTCATCCGTGCCGAACTGGTTGTACTCGGGAATGCCCCAGGCAATGTTCTTCATGGTGATGCGCTTGTCGATAGGGCCAATGCCGTCGCGCCAGTGGTAATACGAACTGAAGTTCCCTCCAAAGCGCAATTCGGTTGCGTGCATTGCCTTGGCCATGGCCACAGCGTCGGGATCGAGAACGCCGATGGCATCCGCAGGCATCAGCGAAAGTTCGTCCACATCGACACGCTCGGTGCCGGCAACGGCCACCGCAAAATCCACCGGCTGCAGGCGGCGCACCTCGCCGGGTTGCAGTTGCAAAGTGGCAGTATATTTCGTCCATTTGTCTGCGCCGGCGTCTACGCTGCCCTCGGCCAGTGTCTTGCCGTTTTCAGGATCGCGCAACAGCACCTTCACCTGCGAAGCTCCACCCACATGCTTGGCATAGAACGAGACATGGTAGGTCAGCTCGCGCTGCACGGGCAGATAGACACGCTGCATGATGCCGACCTGTTGGCCTGGCGTTCCCATGATCTCCAGAGACTGCCAGCTATTCGCGGCGTCTCCCGCATGCAATTCATAGCGATTGCCTGCGGCGGAATTCAGTGGCTGCCAGGGTAGGGGAATCCCTGTTGCGTTCGAGGACTCGATCAGTTCCGGCTGATCGCGGAACATCTTCTCCAAATTCGTATGGTTCCACAGGCCGGCTTCCAGGCTGCCGTTGGTAAGAATTTCTGCGACGATGCCATGGTTGATGGAATCGCCAATGGGTTCAAGAAAGGTTCCGAAGACGGTGGCCGGGATACGCTCAGTTCCGTGGTCGCTGACGCGCACTGTCACGACCGGCGGCATGGGCTTGGCTACGGTAATTTGCCCCGGAGCAACCGAGGCGGCAACGAGGAAGATGGCCAGCACCAGCAGAGGGAAGCGGTAGATATTGAAACGGGCGAGACGGCGCAGAGACATGGAACTTCCTTCCGAACCAGCGATCTTCGCTGAAGTTCTGTCCTCATTCATGGGCGGCCGGAACCTGGCAGGATGCTTCGGTTCATCGGGCGCACCTATGTAAACGATTGCATCACCGGCAAGAGTAATTTTCGCTTTTGCCCTTGTCAAGTCCTGCAGGGTTGCCACAACGGCCTTGCCGCTACCGCCGCTTCCGAATTCGGCTAAGGGCGGCTAAGGTATGCGCCGAGCAGCCGGAGGTATCCGCTCCGGCCTCAGCGGCGGCGCCGCCGGGCCGGACTGGCCGTTGATTCCCGGATCACGAGATGGGGATGCAGGATAAGTTCAGGGAGAGCGTTTCCCTCCTGGAGTGCATTCTGCAGCAAGGCAAAAGCGCGCGCGGCGAGTTCCCGGCGGGGATGGCGGATAGTGGTCAGGGGCGGAGAAACCATCGACGCAATGGGCAGATCATCGAAGCCGATCAGGGAAATATCTTCGGGAACCCGAATGCCAGCCTCATGAGCTGCCTGTAACGCACCCACCGCCATCAGATCATTGGTAGCGAGCACTGCGGTAGGGCGCGGACTGCGCGCCAGCAGCTCACGCATGGCGCTCCGGCCGCCCTCTACGTGCATGTCTCCGGCAACGATCCGTTCCGGGCCTAGATGCACCCCATGCGCCTGCGATACGGTCTTGAAAGCAGCTTTGCGGTCTTGAGCCGAGCTGAGCTGTGGCGGCCCGGCAATAAACCCGAAGTCGCGGTGCCCCAGAAAGAGGAGATGGTCCATCGCTTCGCGGTAGCCGGTCGCGTACTCGACCAGCACATTCGGATATCTGGCCGCGAGCTGGCGCTGGTTCATGAGCACGATGGGAACGCCCAGCTTCATTGGCTGGCGTAAGAACCGTTCGTCGATCTCCGAGGTCATGATGGCGATCGCATCGACCCGCCGCTCGATCATCCTCCGAATACAGCTATCCAGGCGCTCCAATTCATAATTGGTGTGCGTGAAAATGACGCCGATTCCATGGGCCGCCGCGAGCGATTCAAATGCATCGATCAACTCCGGGAAGAAGGGATTATTCACATCGGAGATGATCAGACCGAACAAGCGAGTGCGCCCCACGCGCAGGCTGCGCGCGCTGGAATTGGGGACATAATTCATTTCTTCGATGGCCTTGCGGACCCGCGCCATCGTACGCTCGCTTACTCGAGGAAAGCCATTCATTACCCGCGAGACGGTCGCTGTCGAAACGCCTGCGCGCTTGGCAACCTGCAGAATGTCCATAGAAAGCTACCGTTCCGCATCTTGCTTTGCTGCACACGTTCAGGGGCACAGAAAACGCGTGCAATGCCTCAAAGCCGCCTCGGATGCGACGATGTCTATTACCTGCAAGAGTTTAGCATATGGGCATCGTGCCGTATTTTTGGCCATATTTGTAGATTTTCTGGCTCCAGGCACCCCTGATCGGGCTGCTTGGAAAGCGGAACGAGACAGGTCGCTTCTCAGGAGAAGAGGCTAGAATACCCTCGGCCCGCAAGTCTTCAGGATACGTCGGGCAACGCGTTCGGGCATCTTAGCTTGCGATCCCATGGCGTCCAGTCACACGCTCGACGCAGGAGATCGAATGCTCCGTAGGTTCCGAGCCACTACGACCGATTCCGCGCTGGTGCCACGCCCCGCGCCTCACGCTCAATGGTTCCCCGCTCGTCTACTCGCTGCCCATCCGCGCGCATTGGACTTCCAAGGTCATCCCCAGGTACTCTACGGAAGCGTTCCCCTGCTGGGAAGCAACTCCGGAAAGCGATTGGAACTACAGCCTGGCTCTCGATCAAGCCACGCTGAAGAGGGTTACGGTCAAGAAACAGCCGCTTGCGCCCAGCCAGCCCCTCGACCCCTGGGAAAATCCTCCCATCGCCCTGGTGGTCCCGGCGCGAAAGATCGCGGACTGGAAGCTGCAAAGCAATCCCGAAGATCTCAAACAGCAGTTCACGCCTTCTCTGCCGGACCTGGATGCATCCGAGGTCAGTGCCACCGAGGAGCAAATCACACTGGAGCCTTACGGATCTACCAAGCTGCGGGTAACGATCTTCCCTCACCTGAAGGGCACGCGAGAAGACCATGCTTGAGTGGGCGGGGTTGCACCGGAGCCTTGCCGCGAGAGGAGAACGGCGAATGAAAGGGGATCTAGCAGAGAGTATGCGTGCTTACCGGACCGAGCAGTTCATTGTGGTGGAGCAGGATGGGAAGTTCTATCCGCTAGAGGGGCTGTCGTGGGATGAGCTGTTGCGCGGCGGCGACGTGCATGAGCGGGCGCGGGCTGCGCTTCGCATCCGGGCCATCGATTTCGACCCGGCCGCAGTGCTGGCGCCCATTGTCAGCCAGGAGGTATGGGCCGCAGGCGTCACTTACTACCGCAGCCGCGATGCGCGCATGCGCGAATCAAAAAACGCAGGTGGAGGCGATTTTTACGCGCGTGTCTACGATGCGCCGCGGCCCGAGCTTTTCTTCAAAGCCACCGGCCGGCGAGTCGTGGGTCCTGGCGCCGCCGTACGCATCCGCAGCGACGCCCGCTGGTCGGTGGCCGAGCCAGAGCTGACTCTGCTTGCCAATCCGCAGGGTGAGATCGTCGGCTACACCATCGGGAATGACATGAGTTCCCGCGACATCGAGGGCGAAAACCCGCTCTACCTTCCCCAGGCAAAGGTGTACGACGGCAGTTGCGCATTGGGCCCCTGCGTCCTGCTGACGCCCGAACCATTGCCGAAATCGACGGCGATTTCCATTGCAATTCTGCGGGGTGGCCGCGAGGCCTACGCGGGGAGCACCACGCTCCATGAACTCAAGCGCGAGCCCAAAGAACTGTTGGAGTATCTGTTCCGCGACAACAGCTTCCCTGACGGCGTATTCCTCATGACCGGAACCGGCCTGGTGCCCGGAGACGAATTCACGCTGGAGAGCGGCGATCAAATCCGCATCTCGATCCAGGGGATCGGGACGCTCGCGAACTACGTCGCGTAGCGGACTCTGGCTCCAAGCGATTGCGGGATCGAGCTTGCCGTTTCGCTTCGCGATTTCAGCGATTCCGAGGTAACTCTCCGAGCAGTTGGTAGGCGTGCCTATGGCTGGCCGGAGGCCGAGCCGATCTTGCGCAGCGCCGCCTGGATCTCCGGATTGGCCATGAAGTTTTTCCAGACGAGCCCGGTGCGATGGTTCTCAATCATCACCGCCATGGGTGCCTGATTCAGCCCCATGGTGATGTTTGAGTACCAGTTTCTCTGCAAATTGAACGCATCGCGGAAGCCGTAGATACTCCACACCTGCGCGCCCAGGTCGCGGTAGAAGTGCTTCAGCGCAGCCATGGACGCCGCTGGCGTATAGGCCATAGCGCTGATGGCGCCGGTGGGCGCGATGGTGCCGTCGTCGAGACGGGGCGTGGCCTCGTAGGGGACATAGCCATGCGGCCCATCGACGGCGGTCAGACCCCAGTCGTCCGCGCCGTAGCCCTTCCAATGGTTCGGGTTGTGCATGCAGTAGGCACGATTGATGCGCGCCTGGCTGCGATTCTGATCGAAGTAATTGGTAAAGCGATCGCGAAACGCGTGCGGGTCGAAGCCCATGAAGGAATAGTCGGTGAAGAACAGCGGTCCGCCGGTTCCGCCGCCCACCGGCAGGGTGATACCGTAGTAGCTTTTTCCGTTGGCGTATGGATTGCCGACTCCTTCCCCGACCCAGCCGCTGTAGTAGTCGCTTGCGGGAATGGAATGAGCCGGCGAAGCGATCGCCTCGATGTAGGTGACCATCACCTCATTCCATCCGGTCAGCCGGTTGGCGATGTAGAAGGCATAATCCGGTGACCAATGCCAGTAGAGGGCATCGCGCCGGGGAGTTGCGCGAAACCAGTTCCAGTCCACGCCCTCCCACAGGCGGGTGATGCGGTCGTAGAGTTCGCGTCCCGATGCGCCGTCGGCCTTGAAGTATTGCCGGGCCGCGAGCAGGCCTTCCATCAGGAAGGCAGTCTCTACAAGATCCGCTCCGTTGTCGTAGATGCCGAACGTGGGCATGACATGGCCGGTGACGCCGGAGAGGAAGTGCGGCCAGGCGCCATGGAAGCGGTCGGCACGCGCCAGAAAGGCTGTGATCTTGAGCAGGCGATCGACGGCTTGCTGGCGGGTGATAAAGCCGCGCTCGGCGCCCACCATGATGGCCATCACGCCAAAGCCGCTGGCGCCCAGCGCGATCATGTCGTCGTTGCCGGGCTGGTTTTCGCGGGCCATGCCGGAGTGCGGCTCCGCGGCCTCCCAGTAGTAGCGGAATGAAGCCTCCTCGACCATGGTCAGCAATTCGTCATCGGTCATGGGATGCGTGGAGGCGGTGGCCCCAGCGGAAGGCGCCGACTCCAGCAGCGACGAGGTCCGGGCCATCACCCGGTAGGAGGCGGTCATGTGCGGGTTGCCGGTGTAATCGCAGTAGCGGTCGACGCCGGCGCGCTGCACGCCGATGGGCTGGAATGGGCCGCCCCCTTCCGAGCGGTAAATCACGTACTGCGCCAGGTTCGGATCATCCACCGCCTTCCAGGTGATGTCGATGTGCCGCTCGTAGCCCTTTGCGGCCACATTTTGAGGCGTCGGGGGTGCAGTTTCATTGGCTACAGGGTCGTTCTCAATCCGGATGTCATCCAGATACAGAGTGTGCGCGGTGTTGTCCGCAGCGCCCTGCACGAAGAGCAGGGTGTTCAGGCGGTGCGGTTCCAGGGGATGCACGGAGGCTGTTCGGAAGGCAGCCAAGGGAATCCGCATGCGCGTCCACTTGCCCGCGGCAAGATTGTGCGCGAACTCGCCCACGGCCAGAGGATGGCTGAAGTTCCCGGCGGTGTCGCGGACGGCCAGGCGGGGCAGATCCTGTGCGCGCAAGCCTTCGGCGGAGTAGACCCACAACCACAGATCGTCGCCCGGGAAGAGCAGGGTGCGGTTTCTCCACTTCTTGAGGTCGACCTCCGCAACCCACCCCCCGTTCGGCGCCGAACGCCATTGCAGCTCCAGCGCATTGGGGCCGCTGATAAATTCCTTCGTTTCTATCGGCAGCTTGCCATCCTCCAGCAGCAGTGTGCTGGGGGCGCTGGCCTGGCCGCGCGAGTAGAAGTAGCTGCCGGGAGAAAGGCTGTTGTCGAAGAAGTCCTGTTGGGAATAATTCTGATCGGCCCGGGCAGGGGCTGCGGCTCCCAGACATGCCAGCAGCAGCACGGCACAGTGCAACGCCCATCCGGCCAGCGGCAAGTTCAGCTTGCGTCGTTGCAATCTCACAGATCCCCCTTGACTTCACGGCTCTCTGGAGCGAGCAAAACGCTCTCCACTTAGAGTACAGGTTTCTGAACCTCACCTCCTGTATCTTGACAAGAAACCCGCAGAGTGGTACGTAGTGTTACCACAATCAAGAAAATTGCGCAATCTGGGTGCGTGTTCGCTCCTGTAGCAGGAGGAGAGGTGAGTTATGTCACCAAGTCGCGCCAATGTTTCTCGCAGAGAAAGGAGGATTGACTTATCTTACTCATCGGCGCAAGCTCTTCGCTCCTGAAGCGACTTAGCAAGCGTGCTAACTCAGAATTGCGCAGGATCTGGAGATAAGAAGGCCAGTGACTTATCTCACTCGAGACCTTCCAATTTCTTCACTTACTGGTCTGGGCAGCTCCCGCCCGACGACTTTTGCATCGAGCGTGAATTCCAGCAAGGAGAGATTTCATGATGCGAACGTCTCAATCTCATTCAGTTTCAGAGTTGTTCTGTCATCCTGCTTCATCGTCCGCAGTCAGGCTGGGGACAGCTCTGCTGTTCCTGCTTGCCCTGCTGATGCTGGCTGCGCCAGTGCACGCTCAGTTCAATGCTTCGCTGCGTGGGACGGTGACTGACACCACCGGCGCGGTGATCCCGAGCGCTACGGTCACGCTGACCAATACCGACACCGGCGCCAGCCAGACGACCATCTGCAACGACGAAGGCATTTACACCTTCAACGCTCTGCCGCCGGCGCATTACAGCCTGTCGGCGTCGCACACGGGATTCAAGACCAACGTGCTTTCCCATGTGCAGATCATCCCCGAGCAGGCGAACCTGCTCAACATCGAGTTGCAGGTCGGCACCGCAGAGGAAACCGTCACTGTCTCCGCGTTGACGCTTGGCCTGCCGACGGATACTCCGACGCTGAGCTCGACCATCAGCAGCAATCAGATTCAGCACATGCCGTCCTATAACCGCGACATCTTTCAGCTCGCGCAGTTGACGCCGGGAGTCTTCGGCGATGGGTCGCAGGGCAGCGGCGGCGGCACCTACAACCTGCCCGGCAACCAGGGACCGGGAGGTTCGGGCGGATCGCAGGCCGGCATCTTCCAGACCGAGAATGGCCCTCAGATTCAGTCCCTGGGGGGCCAGTACGAAACCAACAGCATTACGGTTGACGGCGTCAGCACCGTGAGCGCGGTGTGGGGCGGCACCTCGGTCATCACCCCCGGTGAAGACTCCGTGGAGAGCATGCACGTAGTTGCCAACAACTATGATGCCGAAGATGGCCGCTTCACCGGCGCCGACATTCAGGTGATGACGAAGAGCGGCAGCAATGACCTGCACGGTAGCGCCTTCTTCAAGGTTTCGCGGCCTGGTTTGAACGCCTACCAGCGTTGGAACGGCGTCGCTTCCAACATCACGGCCCCGAGCACCAACCCCAACGGCACGCCCACCACCTCCGCGCAACGGGCGGCGATTCGCGGCGTCAACCGCGACCCGAGCCGGTTCAATAACTTGGGCGCCGCGCTGGGCGGCCCATTCTGGAAGAACAAGCTCTTCGGGTTCTTCAGCTTCGAGAGCAGTCCGCTCTCGGCCAGCACCACCGGCCAGGGCTGGTATGAGACCTCACAGTTCCACGGGTTGACCGGCATCGGCCCGGTCGCCCAGAAGTATCTAGCCTTCCAGGGAGAGGGTGTGGCTCCGGGCAGCACCATCATCGCGCGGACCTGCGCTTCCATCGGGTTGACGGAGGGCGTGAACTGCACCACCCTCTCGGGCGGGCTGGACCTCGGCTCTCCGCTCACCACCGGCGTGGGCAACCAGGACCTGACCTACGGTGGTAACTCCTATAATCCTGGTGTGGGCAGCGGCCTGGACGGCATCCCCGATCTCGCCTACTACAACACCGTCACACCGACGTCCGTCTCGCAGGTGCAATACAACGGGCGGGTCGATGCCAACGTGACCGAAAAGGACCGTCTGACCTTCACCCTCTACTGGGTTCCGGTCAGCAGCACCTTCTTCAACGGCCCGGCGCGCGCAGCCAACCTGTGGCACCACTCGCAGGTGAACGACGCCTTTTCGTTTATCTGGAACCACACCTTCACGCCGACGTTGCTCAACCAGGCGCGCGTGAACGCCGCGGGCTGGCGCTGGAATGAGATCTCCAGCAACCCCCAGGAGCCATTCGGCCTGCCGCAAGCCAGGATCGACAACCTGGGCACGGCGGATATGGGCAACGCCTACTTCGGCGCGCCCGGTCCCAGCCAGTTCAACCAGTGGACCTATGACTACAACGATGTGCTGACCAAGGTTCTGGGGCGGCACAACATCAAAGTCGGCGGCGACCTCACCCGACTGTATTACCTGAACAATGCGGTCTATGCCGCCCGGCCCAACTTCAACTTCCACAACCTCTGGGCGTTCGCGAATGATGCCGCCTATGCGGAGAGCGGCGAGTTCGACTCCAAGACAGGCGTCCCCTTCTCCAATCGCCAGGACAACCGCGTCAACATCTGGGGCTTCTTTGTCCAGGACGACTTCAAGATCCGTCCTAACCTGACCATCAGCGCCGGGCTGCGCTGGTCGTACTTCGGCGCCTATTATGCCAAGCAGAACAACCTGGACGTGGTGCAGTTGGGTTCGGGGGCCAATCCCCTCGAGGGACTCAACATCCGGGTCGGAGGCAGTCTGGCTACGCCGCAGAAGAGCAACTGGGGTCCGCAGATCGGATTCTCCTGGGCGCCCGAACATGCCGATGGCAAGCTGGTGCTGCGCGGCGGCTTTGGCATCAACTACAACCAGAACGAGATCGCCATCCTGGCCAACGGCTACGGAAACCCGCCCAACGCGGTGCAGCCCAACTTCACCTGCACGTATCCGTTCCCAAGCCCGAAATGTGCGGGGACCGGCATTCTTTACGGCACAGCCACCAGCATCAACTCGCTGTTTGGGTATCCGCCCAATCCGGCGGCGATTACTCAATTCAGCAGCGCGAATCTGCCTCTGAGCGGGTCGACCCGCATCACCGGCTTCCCTTCGCATCCCAAGACCATCGTCAACTACCACTATTCTCTGGAAGCCGATTACGAGTTGCCGTATGACACCATGGCTACACTCGGCTACCAGGGAAGCCAGATGCGGCATCTGCTCATCCAGAACAACTGGAACGCGATCGCCGCATCCTATGCCCTGCCCTTGAACCCGGCGGTCAACTTTCTTGACTTCTACGACAACGCCGGCAATGGCAACTACAACGCCATGATCGCCACCGTGAACCACAACTTCGCCAAAGGCTTCCAGGCCGCCGCGCAGTACACCTGGGCCAAAGCAATGGATGAGAACTCCGGTCCGTATTCGATGGATTTCTATCCTTACAACACCCACCTGGCCTATGGGCGCTCCGATTACAACGTGCAGAACGCCTTCAAACTCTACGGGCTGTGGCAGCCGACCTTGTTCCGCGGCAACGGCATGCTGGAGAGGATCGCCGGCGGCTGGACGCTGGGCGGCATCTGGAACTGGCATACCGGCTTCCCGTGGAACCCGGTTTACAACGTGGTGGGGAACGTCTACTACGGCAGCAGCGGTTACGCCCAACTACGCCCGGCTGCTTACCTGGGCGGCGCGGGAACCAGCACCGCCAACAAGAACTTCCAGGGCTTCGGCGGCATCAACCCCAACTACAGCGGGGATGGTTCGAAGTACTTCCAGGCTCCGCCCTACGTCACCGGACCGGCGTTTCCTCAGACCTCGGCTCCGCCCGCGCCAGGCATCCGCCGCAACAGCCTGAACGGCCCGAGCTATAACAACGTGGACGCCAGCCTGACGAAGGCCTTCGGTATGCCCAACATGCGGGTGCTGGGCGAGAATGCCAACTTCTCGATCCGCATGGACATCTACAACCTGTTCAATGAGACGAACATCAACACTCAATCCATCGACAAAACCTTGGGCTCGGTAACCTCGGGCGGCGTAGTGACCCCGAACTCCGACTTCGGTGTCGCCGGCAACGCCCTGGGTAGCCGCACCATTCAGTTGCAGGCGCGTTTCAGCTTCTAAGCACGCTCTGAATGGACTTACCTACGCGGCGGGTGTTCCAACTGGAACACCCGCCGCGGCATTCTCAAGCTCTTTCAGCACAAGTCCCGGCTCTCTCCGGTACACTTGCTGCGGGATTTTTCTTCCCTGCTCGACAACCATGACAAGCCAGGCTGCATGGGCCCAGCGCTCGTCTGCCTGCTGCTGGAGGTTCTATGGTCTCGCGCTTTGCGATTGCACTCGGAACTGCTGTTGCCCTTGCGCTGGGCGCTCTGACGCCCGCGTTTGCCGCTGACAACCACGCCGCGACCGATTACGTTGTGATCGTTCGCCACGCCGAGATCAGCCGGCCCGCGGCACAGGCATGGAAGCGGGTAGGAAGCTATTGTGGGCTCTCCGAATGGCTGAGCGTCACCTGCACCTTGGAGTCCGGCAGTGGGGGCCTCGGCTCCGTGCGCTTGATCAACAACACCTTCGTGGAGGTGATGGTGGCGGAGTCTCCGCTGTCATATACCTATTGGCAGACGCAGGGAAGCATGGCGGCCTCTGGCTATCACGGCACGATTGCCATCGTGCCGCACGGGGGGCATCGCTCCGAGGTGATCTATACGCTGGTCTATAACCAGGCGGCGTTTCCCACCGAAGCGGAGCGCGCCGCACAGCGCGAGCGGCTCACGAAACGGTTCCAGGGCGCCTGCGACATGATCAAGAAGCTGGCCGAAGCGCAACCGTAATCGTACGGGCAGAAGACACGACAGCCGGCCGTGGAGGCCGGCTGTCGCGTCTGGAGGCAGGTCCTTAAAACGATTTGTAGACCGGATTAAATTGGGGGCGCGGCATGCTGTCGATGTAGGCCGAGACGTCGTAGGACTGTTGCGGCGTGAGCGAGCCGGGGTTAGTTTGCGGCATGTTCTTGTAGACCCACGCGGCCATTTTGGGGGTATGGGACATGCCCGCGCCGTCGTTATAGGAATCGGGGCCCCAGACCGGGGGCATCACCGGCGGCATGCCACCGCCATTCACTCCATGACACATGGCGCAGCTCTGGTTGTAGATCTGCTTGCCGCGAGTCGCGTCACCGGCCAGCTCCGGCAACTTCGCCAGACCGCGCTTGGCGTAGGGCTGACCGGGCTTCTGACCCTGCGCCAGGAACTGCATGTAGGCGATCATGGCCAGCATCTCCGGACTTTTGGCCGGAAGCGGATGGCCGTTCTCACTGCGCACAAAGCACTCGTTGACCCGCTCCGTCAGCGTGATCACCCGGCCGGCGCGCTTGCTGTACGAAGGAAACAGACCCGCCACATCCTTCAAAGAAGAGGCATAGTCCTTGGTGCCGCTGTCGATGTGGCAGTCGCTGCACGACAATTTGTTACCAACGTACGGAGCAGCAAGCTTCGGCGTCTGGTCGAAGATCATCTTGCCCCGGGCGGCCAGCGAGTTGGCGGGCGGATCGGCCTGAGCGGCTCCGGTCCGGCTCTCCTGGGCGGCTGCTGCATTGCGCGTGCAAACAGCAAGCCCCACTCCGATGGCAGTCGCGGGAATGAGACACAAAGCGATCATGCGCGCCGCTTGCGCGCGGCTAATGAACATAGCTGCTTACTCCTGGTGCGGCACAGCCGCTACCGATTGAAATCCGAATTGATGATAGATGGCCTGCGCCTCGGGACTGCGCAGAAACTCCAGCCATTGCGCCGCGATCTTCGCATGCGGCGCCCCTGTCACCACGCCGCCCGCGTAAATGGCCACCGTGTTTTGTGCCTGCGGAATCGGCACGCCGGCAATCGGGTTGTGGATGCTCTCCTGGAAGCGCACCTCCGAGGCCCAGGTCACGCCCGCATCGGCCTCGCCGCTCATGATCCGCATCGGCGTCTGGCGATGGTGGATCTCGGTGAGCATGGTCTTGCCGGTCTTGACCTTGGTCTCGTAGACCGCCTTGTAGAGGCTCTCCCCTCCAGCCTTGCGCAGTGAGTTGGCAATCTGGTTGGCGACGCCTTCCCACTGCGGATTGGGCATGGAAAGCCGCAGCTCCGGACGTCCCAGATCGTTCAGGGAATGGATGCCGTGCGGATTGCCGGCCTTGACCATGATCTCCAGATTGTTGGTCGCGTAAGGAACAACGTTCTGGACCTGTCCGTCCTTGTGCATCTCGCGCAGCACGCGTTCGCCGGCCTCGTACACATCCGGCTGCACGGTGAGGCTGAGATTGCCCAATGTGAGCGTATTGCCCGCGGCCATCTGCCGGCGCAGGATGCCCGGCGGCAAGGTCTCATAGAAGATGTGGCCTGCGAGCTCGGGGTGATGCGCTTCGAAGGCCGCGATCAGGTGGGGCAGCACGAAGAACTGGTTGCCGCCGATGAACAGCACCAGCCTGGCATCGGCGGGATTGCCGTGCAGGTCGGGAACGTTGTCCACGTCGGGCACGTGAAAGACATAGCCCTGGTTGCGCGCCGGATTGTTTTTCTGCCCGCTCCAGGGCGGACTGGCCTGTCCCGAGGCTCCGGCGCTGTGGCCGGCTGCAAACAACGCGCAGGCAAAGAATGCAAGCGATCTCATCTGCGATCTTCCTTCCGGTCAGTTATGCCACGGTGATGTAGCTGAAGCGGCCGTCGGTCTGCAGCAGCGCAATCGCGGCTACCATCGAGGCCACCACGATGGTCCCTTCAATGGTGTGCGCCAGCATGTCTTTCACGATCTCTTCCGGCTTCTCCGTCATCTTGCGCAGCCGGATGAGGGCGCGCACCTGCTCCTCGGTTGCCGTGTGGCAGCTCAGGAACTGCACGCCGCGATGGCGCAGGGTGGCCATATCGCGCGCCTGGTACATGGAGTCTTCGCTGTCCGGATTCTGCCCTGCCGCGTTGGCTGCCGTTCCCTTGTCTTTGCCCACAAAGAAATTGCGCACGGCGGGCTTGCCGGTCTCGGGATCGGTGACCTTGAGCCATTCGCCCACCTGGTACTTCTTCCAGACGTAATCGTCGTAGTTGAGCATGTTGGCCGGTCCATGCATCGCTACCGCAATCTTGACCTGCTGGCGCGGCACGCCGAAGCCGAACTCCAGCCCGTTCAGCGAGTTCTTCACGTTGTTGAGGAAGGCGCCATTGTTGATGTGGACGATGTCGTAGACCTGCTTGACGCGCGCGGGATCCTTAACCAGCGCCTCAAAGGTTGCCGGGTTCCAGTCGCCTGTCTTCCACACGAGTTGTCCCTCCGCGGCTCCGGTACCGGCTGCAGCCATTCCGAGCGCGGCTGCGCCGGAGACGAATGCCCTGCGAGTGAGATGCTGCATTGTGATCCTCCTTGGAGATGCTGTTTTGATGGTGCGATGGGAACATCTGAAGCCCCGAATCTCGTGCGCCACCCGTGAGTTGAGCGGGCGGCACGGGGAAGAGAGCGTGCGTCAGCCACGCGGAACGTCTTCTCTGTCATCATCCCGCCAGGAGTCTGCGGTGGTCCAATAACTCTTCCTAATGCCCCATAAGACGCGGTGATGGAGCGGAAAGCGGCACGCGCCGCTGCTTTCCGTGTGATTTTCATCACCGACCCTCGGGGAACCGCGAACCGAAAATCGAGGAAAGTCCGCTGCGAGGACTACGGGGCCCCAAAACGACTCCAGATCGGGAGGAAGCAGGCCGCCTGATGATCTCTCTACGTGTGCCGGCGAGAGCCTCGCGATCCCTGCCCGGCTCGATTCTCCTGCTGAGTTGCTGTCTCTCTGCCGTTGGAACGCCCTCTGTGCGGGCGGAAGACCTTCAGACGGACTACCAGAAGGCTGTTGCCAGTTCCCCGCACATTGCTCGGGCCCAAGCGGAACTGGATGCGGCACTTGCGGGCAAACCGCTGGCCCGCTCGGCGCTGCTTCCTCACCTGGATGCCTTTGCCAGCGGGGGCGAGAATACGGCCCGGGTGACAGGCTTTGGGCCGCAGACGCTCTCGACTGGCTACCACTCCGACGTATTCAGCGCCACGCTTACGCAATCCATCTTCGATGGACAGGCGCGCGTGGCGGTTGCTCAGTCCGACAGTCGCATCCAGGCTGGCAGAGCGGCGCTGGCCTCGGCGGAACAGGATCTTGCCGTTGCGGTTGTGCAGGCCTACTTCAGCGTGCTGCGCACCCAGGCCGACCAGCGGGTTGCGCAAAATCAAAGCGATTTGCTCGCCAGCATTGACAAGGAGGCGAAGGCGCGACTCGATGCCGGCATGGGAGACATCATCGCGGTGCGCGAGGCACAGGCGCAGCTCGATGCCGCGCAAGCGGACGTCATCGCCGCAACCAACGCCATCGAAGTGGCCAAGAGCCAGCTTCAAGAACTGACCCATCAGCCCGTGGGAGCGCTGCGCGATGTGAGCGATCTGAAGCCGGCCGGCCCGGAGCCGCCCAGCGCCGCGCCCTGGATCGCGTCTGCGCTGAAGAACCAGCCTCTGCTCCGCCAGAAGCAGGCGGAACTGAAGGCCGCCGAACAGCAGGCGGAGTTCGAGCGCCGCGCCTGGTGGCCCACGCTGAGCTTCACGGGGGCCGGGCAGCATAGCGCCGGCGCGCTGATCCCGCCGGTCGCCATGGATCAGATCGGCGGTTCGCTCAACCTGTCGATTCCCATCTACGAGGGCGGCCGCATCCGCTCGCGTACGCGCCAGGCAGCGGCGCTTTCCAGAGCGACCCGCGCCGGCGTTGCCGAAACGGAAGACCAGATTCGCGTGGAGACGCAGATCGCCTTTGTCGATCTCCAGACCAGCGTGGCGCGCTACCAGGCGGCTCGGGCGGCGGTGGACTCCGCGCAAATCGCGCTCGATGCCACCCGCAAGGGCTATGAAATTGGCAGCCGCTCGATGATCGATCTGCTGACCGCCGCAAGCCAACTGGCCGCCGTGCAACGTACGTTTTCGCTGGCGCTGTACACGCAGCTTGTGGCGCGCGCGCAGCTCAAGGCAGCCGCGGGCGTGCTTTCCGCGCAGGACATTGAATCCATCAATACGCTGCTGACCGGCCCCGAGCGGCCATGAGGAGCCTTATGCCTTCACGACGAAAAAAGGTCCTGGTGCTTCTGCTGCTCCTCGCGGCGGTCGCCGCTGCATGGACGGCCTGGCGGCGGACGCGCGCGCGGCGCGGACCCCAGCAAGCACTGACCCTCTACGGCAACATCGATATCCGGCAGGTGCAGCTTGCCTTTAACGCCAGCGAGCGAATCCAGCAACTGCTGGTGGACGAAGGCAGCGCTGTGCATGCAGGCCAATTGCTGGGCCAGCTCGATCCAACACAGTTTTCCGACGCCGTTGCGCAGGACCAGGCCCGCATGGCCGCCCAGCAACAGGTCGTGAACCGCATGCTCGCCGGAAGCCGCCCGCAAGAGATCGCGGCGGCCCGCGCCGATCTGGCCGCGGCACAGTCCGACACCGCTGCTGCCGAGGCCAATCTCGCGAATGCAAAGCTGCTTTACCGTCGCCAGCAGACATTGGCCGGGCAGCAGTATGTTTCGCTGCAGGTGCGCGATGATGCGCAGCGCGCCCTGCTGGCCGCGCAGGCCACGCTCGCCGGAAGCAAACAGCGTGCCGCCGCGCGGGAACAAGCCCTCCAGCTTGCGCTGCTCGGGCCGCGCAAAGAAGACATCGCCGCCGCACAGGCCACCTTGCGCGCCGATGCAGCCGCGCTGGCCGTCGCCCAGCAGAGGCTCGCGGACACCCAGTTGTATGCGCCGAACGACGGCGTGATCGAAACCCGCATCCTCGAGACCGGGGACATCGCCGGCCCGCAGGCGCCCGTCTTCACGCTGGCGCTGGACAATCCCGTGTGGGCGCGGGTCTGGCTGCCCGAAACCCAGCTGGGCCAGGTCGCTCCCGGAATGCGCGCGACCATCACCGCCGACAGCTTCCCCGGCCAGCAGTTCGAAGCCTGGATCGGTTTCATCTCGCCCGTGGCGGAGTTCACACCGCGCAACGTGGAGACCACGGAGTTGCGCTCCCAGCTTGTGTACCGCGTGCGCGTCTTCGCCTGCAATCCCGACCATCGCCTGCGCCTGGGCATGCCGGTCACGGTCAGCATTCCCGTTACCGGAAATGCACCGCGGAAGGTGGGGACCGATCCCTGCGGAAAGCCCTGAGATGGACGCCGTAGTGCTCAAGGATCTCGGCAAGACCTTCGGCAAGGGAGCGGCTGCCCGCGAAGCGATCCGCGATGTCTCGCTGAAGATTCCCGCCGGCGGGGTCACCGCGCTGATCGGCCCCGACGGCGCAGGCAAGACCACGCTGCTGCGCCTGCTGGCCGGCGTGCTGGCGCCCACCCGGGGAGAACTGCGCGTGCTGGGCCTGAGCCTTCCGCAGGACGCGCTGGCGGTGCAGGCGCGCGCCGGTTACATGCCGCAGCGCTTCGGGCTCTACGAAGACCTCACCGTGCAGGAAAACTTCGATCTCTTCGCCAGCCTGCGCGGCGTGCCCTACGACCAGCGCAGCCAGCGCTTCGACGAACTGCTGGCCCTGACGGCACTCGGCCCTTTCCGCCGCCGCAGAGCCGGACAGCTCTCCGGCGGCATGAAGCAGAAGCTGGGTTTGGCCTGCGCGCTGATTCAGCCTCTCGAGCTGTTGCTGCTCGACGAGCCCAGCGTCGGCGTCGACCCGGTGTCGCGGCGCGAGCTGTGGAGCATCATCCGCCGCCAGGTGGCGGGAGGGCACGTCACCGTGCTGCTCAGCACCGCGTACATGGACGAAGCGGAACGCTGCGACCACGTGATTTTGCTCCACGAGGGCAGAGTGCTGGCGCACGGAACACCTGGCGAGTTGCGCGCGCGATTCGAAGGCCACTCCTTTCTGCTGCACGCCCGGCAGGCCGGCGCGCGATCTCTCCAGGCGAGGGTTGCGCAGCTTCCGGGCGTGCTCGATGCCGCCATTCAGGCCGAGGCCGTGCGGATCGTGATGCGGCAGCCGCAGGCGCCGGTGCTTCCCGCCGGGCTTGCGACCGGCGCAGCGGCGGAACCCGTTCCCCCGCGCCTGGAGGATGCGTTCGTGAGCCTGCTCGCCGACAGCCACGCGCAGCCAGCGCCGCAGCGGGAAGGGGGCACTCACGGCGTCCGGGCCGGCGACACGGTCGTGGAGGTTCACGATCTCTGCCGCAACTTCGGCGACTTCGCAGCGGTCAAGCGGGTCACGTTCTCCGTCCGCCGCGGAGAGATCTTCGGACTGCTGGGAGCGAACGGCGCGGGCAAGTCGACCACCTTTCGCATGCTGTGCGGGTTACTGCCTTCGTCCTCGGGGACCCTGCGCGTGGCCGGGGTGGATCTGCGCACCGCCCGCGCCGCGGCTCGCGCGCGCATCGGCTATGTCTCGCAGAAGTTCTCGATGTACGGCAGCTTGAGCGTGCGGCAGAATCTTGCTTTCTTTGCGTCGGCCTACGGCTTGCGCGGACGGGACAGGGTGCAGCGCATCGAGTGGGCCCTGGAGGAGCTGGAACTCCGCGAATATCTCAGCGTGAATGCCGGCACTCTGCCCCTGGGCTACAAACAGCGGCTGGCGCTGGCCTGCGCGCTCATGCACGAGCCCGAGATTCTGTTTCTCGACGAGCCCACATCCGGTGTCGATCCGCTGGCGCGGCGCGAGTTCTGGGCCAGGGTCAACGCGCTGGCCGAGGCCGGCACCACCTGCCTGGTGACGACACACTTCATGGAGGAGGCGGAGTACTGCGACCGCCTGGTCCTCATGTCGCTGGGCGAAGTGCTGGCGGAGGGCACGCCCGCGGAGGTGCGGCGGGCGGCGCGCCGGCCCGATCTGCCCGAGCCCACCATGGAAGACGCCTTCATCGCCCTCATTGAAGAGCACGAGAGAACCATGCGGAGGTCGGCATGAGAACGATGCGTCTGACCGGGCTGATGCGCAAGGAGGTGCTGGAGATCTTCCGCGATCCGTCAAGCATCGCCATCGCCTTTCTGCTGCCTCTGGTGCTGCTGCTCATCTTCGGCTATGGGGTATCGCTGGATGCGCGCAGCATCGCGGTGGCCACGGTGGTCGATCAGCCCACCGAGCTTACGGCATCCTTTCTGGCGCAGTTGCAGCATTCGCCGTGGTTCGATCCCATTCGCTATTCCGACTTCGGCGCGGCTGAGCACGCCGTGCTGCGCGGCGATGCGAGCGCCGTCCTATGGCTGCGCAGCGACTTCACGCGCGACTCCATCCGCGCCGGCAACGCGCCCGTGCACCTGGTCGTCAACGGCGTCGATCCCAACCAGGCGAGCATTATCCGCAACTACATCAACGGCGCCTTGCAGGTTTGGATGGCCCAACAGGCAGTGGCCAGCGGCGCTCCCATGTCGGTGCCGGTGCAGGCCGATACGCGCGTATGGTTCAACCCCGCTTTGCGCAGCCGCGAGTCGCTGATTCCCGGCCTCATCGCCATCCTCATGACCCTGATCGGAGCCCTTCTGACGGCTCTGGTGATCTCCCGCGAGTGGGAGCGCGGAACCATGGAGGGCATCATGGTGACTCCGGTGGCGCGCACCGAGATCCTGCTGGGCAAGCTGATCCCATACTTTGCGCTTGGTATGGGCGGCATGGCTCTCTCCACGGCCATGGCCGTCCTGCTCTTCGGTGTGCCGTTGCGCGGATCTCTGCTCGTCCTCGCCGCCGCGGCGGCGCTGTTTCTGCTGACCGCCCTGGGAATGGGACTGCTCATCTCGGTGATCGCGCGCAGCCAGTTTGTGGCCGCCATGATCGCCATCGTCACCACGTTTCTGCCGGCGTTCATCCTCTCCGGCTTTATCTTCGATATCCGCACCATGCCGCTTCCGCTTCAGGTGCTGACGCACATCATCGCGGCGCGCTACTTTGTCGCCATCCTGAAGAGCACGTTCCTGGCCGGCGATATTCCGATGCTGCTTCTGGCCAACGGAGCCGGAATGGCCGTTCTGTGCGCCGCGTTTCTGGGCATCGCGCTGGCGCGATTCCGCAAGAGGCTGGACTGATGCGCGCCAGCCTGCAACGCATCTTCGCGCTCACCCTCAAAGAGCTGCTGGCGCTGCTGCGCGACGCGGCCAGCCGCGCGGTCTTGATCGGGCCGCCGCTCATTCAGCTCGTGGTCTTTGGTTATGCCGCTACCTTCGATCTCAAAGACATTCCCTTTGCGATCTACAACCAGGATGAGGGCCAGCTCTCCCGCGATCTGATCGCGCGGTTTACCGGCTCAACCAACTTTCAGTTACTGGCCGTGGCCCACGATCAGCGCGAGGTGACAAGCCTCATCGACAACCGCTCCGTGTTGTTCGCGCTCAGCATCGGGCCGGAATTCACCTCCGACCTGGAGCGCGGCCGCACCGCGCACGTCCAGCTCATCTTCGACGGCAGGGATTCCAACACCGCGGCCATTGCCAACGGCTACGCACAAGCCATCGTGACCGCATTCGACCGGAGCTGGAATCAGCAGCACGGCCGCAAGCCGCCGCCCGCCGTCCTGCTCGACCGGGCGTGGTTCAATCCCAACCTGCAATCGCGCTGGTTCATCGTGCCGGGCATCTGCGGCATTCTTACGCTTCTGGTCAGCATGCTGACCACCGGGCTGTCCGTGGCGCGCGAGCGCGAGCTGGGAACCTTCGATCAGTTGCTGGTGACACCGTTGCATCCGGCGGAGATTCTGCCCGGCAAAGCGCTGCCGGGTTTCCTGGTAGGGACGTTCGAAGGGACGCTGATTATTGTCGTTGCGATCTTCTGGTTTCACGTGCCATTTACCGGAAGCCTGGCGGCGCTCTACTTCGGCCTGTTCTGCTTCCTGCTCTCGGCGGTGGGCATCGGGCTGATGATCTCGTCGCTGGCGGTTACGCAACAGCAGGGCCTGCTTGGCGTCTTCCTGTTCATGGTGCCGGCCATCGTGCTCTCGGGCTTTGCCACGCCCATTGCCAATATGCCGCCGGTGGTGCAGGCCATCACCCGGCTCGATCCGCTGCGCTACTTCCTGGTGATTCTGCGCGCGTGCTTTCTGGAGGGTGCCGATGCCTCCCTGCTGTGGCCGCAGTATCTGCCGCTGATCGCCATGGGCATCGTCAGCCTCATCGTCGCCGGGCAGCTCTTTCGCCGCCGCCTGGCCTGAACAAGGACGTCCATCCCAACCAAATGGAAAGCCCGGTTCCGCGTCACGGAACCGGGCCTCTACTGACTTGCTGACTCGCTGTTATCCGTTCAACACATCCTGCAGCTTGTTGATGGTGCGGTGCAGGTCCTTGTCGGTGCGGCGCTGCTCGTCGATCTTGGCGATCGAGTGCATGACGGTGGTGTGGTGCTTGTTGCCGAACTGGCGGCCGATCTCCGGCAGGCTGGCCTCGGTCATCTGCTTGGCCAGGTACATGGCAATCTGGCGCGGAACTACCACGTTGCGCGAGTTGTTCTTCTGCTTCAGATCGCTGACGCGCATGCCGAAGTTCTCGGCCACCGCGCGCTGGATCGCCTCAATGGTGACTTTGCGCACCTGCATGTCGATGAACTGCTTGAGGCACTGCTGAGTGGCGGCGAGCGTGATCTCCATGCGGTTGAGCTGGCACCATGCCACCAGCCGCACCAGCGCGCCCTCCAGCTCGCGCACGTTGGTGCGCACGTTGGAGGCGATAAACAGCGCCACGTCGGTGGGCAGATGAACCTGCTCGCTCTCCGCCTTCTTCAGCAGGATGGCGACCTTGGTTTCCAGGTCGGGCGGCTGAATGTCGGCGATGAGGCCCCACTCGAAGCGCGAGCGCAGCCGTTCTTCGATCTCGGTCAGTTCCTTGGGCGGCCGGTCGCTGGCGATCACCACCTGCTTCATATTCTCGTGCAGAGCGTTGAAGGTATGGAAGAACTCTTCCTGGGTCCGCTCCTTCTGCGAGATGAACTGGATATCGTCGATGAGCAGCACATCCACGGTGCGGAAGCGATCGCGGAAGCTGGTCATGCGATCGTTGCGGATGGAGTTGATCATCTCGTTGGTGAACTTCTCGGCCGAGACGTAGCAGATGTTGGCCACCGGTTGGCGGCGCTTCACGTCATGGCCGATGGCGTGCATCAGGTGGGTCTTGCCCATGCCCACGCCGCCATACAGGAACAAGGGATTGTAGGCCCGCGAGGGCCGCTCGGCTACCGCCAGCGCCGCGGCGCGCGCAAACTGATTGCCGTTGCCGATGACGAAGTTGTCGAATGTGTAGCGCGGATTGAGCTGCGCCGCGGTCGACCAGTCGAAGCGTGCCTGCTCGGGCGCGCGCGCCGGCGCCGGAGGCGCGGTGGGCGCATGCGCGGGAACGGGGCCGAAGCCTCCATCCTTGCGCTGCGGCGGGATCGAAGGATCTTCCTCCGCCGTCACGAAGCTGACGTCGTCGAGTTCCATTCCCTGCAGATCAATGGCTTCTTGAATCAGATCGCCGTACTTGTCGCCGATGTGCTGAAACTCGGGTGAGGGCACGCGCACGTACAGCGTCCGCCCCGCCTGGTGGCTGTAGCGCGTCGGCTTCAGCCAAGTCTCGAAGGACTGACGGATCACCTTCTTTTCCAGGGCCGACAGGATCTGTAGCCACGGATTCAAAACCGGAGCGGGAGAAGTAGCAAAGGGCATCGTGCGAATCCTAACCAGCGCCTCTTTTTTTGGAGCTGTGAGCCGTTCACGGGCAGCTTACGGACAACAATTTCTCTGCAGCGGAATCCCTGCATCTCCGCTTTCGGGTCTCTGCTTTGCCGCCGATTTGCTGCGAATCTGCCCCTGATAAAAATTTCGCGTGGGGGCCGTGAACAAGCCGTTCCGTGGGACGCTTCAAACTTTCTTGAACGGTCCCGATAGTAGCACATCTGGAACTCTTTGCAATCTCTCTTTCACAAAGTTTTCGAGGCGCGAAATGAGTTGCACCACGGCTGGTGAAAGCAGGCTTTTCTTGTTACCAGAGTCACTCAGAAAACCCGGAGATTCCCGGTGTTTTCCGAAGCTTTTCGGTGAGCGGGTTGGTGCCGCTGTTTCGAGCGAAATTGCCGCTGCGGGTTCATCACAATCCCCCGCGCTGGTCAACAGTACTTTCTGGCCGTAGACCCGAATTACGTGCTCGTGGAGGGAACTCGCGCGCGGGAGTTGAGGCTCCGTTTGCAGTCGCTGCACGAGCGCGAAAGGTTCTGGAAGACTTCAGCATCCAACGGGACGCCTCCGTTCCCGCACTAGCCCGAATTCAGCTCCTGCGATATACTTGAAAATGCTGCCAAAGCAACGATTCTCTTAAGACAAACAGGAGCGCATTTTCAATGCCCAAGCGCACATTTCAACCCAATCGCCAACGCCGCCTGAAGAAGCACGGTTTCCGTTCGCGCATGAAGACCAAGTCGGGCGCCGCTGTTCTCAGCCGCCGCCGCGCCACCGGCCGCAAGCGCGTTGCCGTCAGCGCAGGCTACCGCGACTAGTTCTTCCCGCCGCTTTGGCCTGCATGGAAAGCGAGCATTCATCGGACCGCCCTCCCCGGCATCCGCTCGTGCTGCAGGGAATGAGCTCCGGGAAACTGCTCCATGCAATGCAATTCCCAATGAACCCAGCTTCCAAGCCAGACGCGCGCCAGACGCTCACGGGCGCGCGTCTATGCAAGCACGCCGACTATCAGCGCGCCTATGCCGCCGCGCGCAAGTTCCAGTCGCAATCCATGAGCTGGTTCCTGGCGCCGCAGCCGGCAGGGAACGACGCGCATCCGGCTCCCACTGCACCGCGGGTGGGTCTGACGGTGCCCAAGGCGCTGGGCAAAGCCCACGATCGCAATCGCATCAAGCGCCGCATGCGCGAGGTCTTGCGCCGTCATGCGGATCTGCTGCCGCAGGGCTGCGACCTCATTCTGCATCCCCGCCGCAGCGTGCTCACTGTCGAGTTCGCCCGGCTGGAGGCGGAGACGGTGCGGGTTCTGCGCCAGGCAGCCACAGAGGCCAAACGTGCCGCCAGCACCGCAGGTCCGGCGTCATGACGCGCCTGCTGCTGGCATTGCTCGCGTTCTACAAGCGCTGGCTTTCGCCCGCCGTGCACAGCATGGGCATGGGCGGATGCAAGTTTCTGCCCACCTGCTCGGAGTATGCGGCGGTAGCCATTGCCACGCACGGTCCGCTGCGCGGCTGCGCGATGGCAGCCTGGCGGCTCCTGCGCTGTCATCCCTTCTCGCCGGGAGGCCTGGACCCGGTTCCCCCGCGCCGGCAAGCGAGGCCAACCCACCGCTCGGGCGATTCCGGCAATTCGCGCCACGAGCCATTACCATAGAAGGAGCGGCGGCCTGACGGTTGCCTTTCCGATTCACAGGAAGTATTCCTTTGCCTGAAATTCGTAATCCTAATCTGCAATCGCAGGGGCCTGGCGGTGGTGGCGGCGGTGACATGCGCGGCACCATGGTCTTCTGGCTGTTCCTGCTGCTGGTCTTCTTCGGCTACGAAACCTTCTTCAACCGGCCCAAGCCACCGGCTCCGGCAGCGCACCAGACCCAGACCAATTCCGCCACTCCCGCGATGCCGCCGCCGGCCCAGCCCCAGACTGGCAGCAGTGCCGCCGCCCAGCATTCTGCGGCCAAGCCGCCCGCGGCAACGCCGGCCATCACCGCCAGCGCGGAGTCCGAGACCACGGTTGAGAATGAGCTCTACAAGATCGTCTTTACCAACCGCGGCGGCCAGGTCAAGCACTGGATCCTGAAGAAGTATTCCGATTCGCACGGCAAGCCGCTGGACATGGTGCAGGAGCAGATCGCCTCCCGCTACGGCTTCCCGCTGTCGCTCTACACCTACGATCCTTCTCTCACCTCGCAGCTGAACAACTCGCTCTACCAGGTCAGTGTCTCCGGCTCGCAGCCCACCGCCAGCGGCGCGATCATCGCGCCGGCTACCCTGACCTTCCGCTATGCCCAGAACGGCCTCAGCGTCACCAAGACGTTTTCCTTCAGTTCGAACTACGTCATCGATGTGAAGACCGAGGTTACGCGCAACGGCCAGCCGGTGCGCGCGCTGGTGGCGTGGCCCGGCGGGCTGGGAGACATGGAGGAGTTCCGGCCCGGCTTCCATGGCGCGATCTTTACTTCCGCGGCCTCGCAGTTCGCCTGGTATCTGAACGGCAAGGCCGACACCACCAAGGCGGAAAAGGTCAGCGGCGACGCAACCCTCAATGAGCCCTACTCCTACGCGGCCATTGAAGACCTCTACTTTGCCGCGGCCTTCCTGCCCTACAACGTCGACAACACTTCTGTGGTTACGCTGCACCACGAGATTCAACTGCTAAGCAACCCCAGCGATGCCAGCAGTCAGAAGAAGCCGGCCCAGGTCATCGGACTGGCAATGGGCGACACCACGGGCGTAACCCACCTGCGCCTCTTCGCCGGTCCTAAAGAGACCAGCGTGCTCAACTCCATCCACGCCACCGGCTCCGAAGGCCAGCAGAACGGCACCTCGCTCGCGCCGCTCCTGCACTTTGGCTGGTTCAGCATCATCGCCAAGCCGCTCTACCTGGCGGTGCGCTGGCTGCGCGGCGTGCTCGGCCCAGGCGCCAACAACTGGGGCTGGGCGATCGTGATCGTCGGCATCATCCTCAACCTGGTCACGCTGCCCTCGCGGTTGATGATGACCAAGTCGTCGCTCAAGATGATGCGCATCCAGCCCAAGGTGGATGCGATCAAGAACCGCTTCAAGAACCTGAAGGCCACCGACCCCAAACGCGCTGAGATGAACCAGGAGATGATGGCGCTCTATAAGGCCGAGGGCGTCAATATGTATGGCAGTTGCCTGCCCATGCTCATCCAGCTGCCGCTCCTGTACGCCATCTACGAGGTGCTGGAGAACGCCATCGAACTTCGCCAGGCACACTGGCTCTGGATTCCGGATCTCTCCGGTCCCGACCCGACCTACGTGTTGCCCGGCCTGTTCATCCTCACCATGTTCCTGGTGCAGTACATCTCGCCCTCGCCGGGCATGGATCCGGCCCAGCGACGGATGATGGCCTTCGTGATGCCGGTTATCTTCGGCTTCACGCTCTTCCACTTCCCGTCCGGACTGGCCCTTTACTGGTTCGTCGGCAACATCATCAACCTGATCATCCAGGTGGCCATCAACCGCTCCAGCATCGGCAAGGAGATGCATGCCATCGCCGCGCGACGAGCCGCCAAAAAATCCGGCCTCAAGACCATCCAGGGCCGCCGCTAACCCAACCTCCATCAGCAGACAAAAACCGGCGCATCGTGACTCCCACGATGCGCCGGTTTTTTGTTCCCCGTTCCCCTCGACTGCGCGAACCTATTCCCTATTCCCTATTCCCTGCTTTATCGTTCTTCCATGTCTCATCCCGTGGCTCATGCCTCGCACAGCGCTCTCGTGGAACCGCCCCATCCCTCGCCCGAAGCCGAAGAGATCTACCGCCGCTGGGTTCAGTTCCTCGATGACGAATTCGCACGCCATTCCTCCGCCGGGAGCCGTTCCGAGATCGTGCGCGACCAGCTCCACCATATCTACCTGGGCCGGCCGCACGGGGGAAAGATGGACGCCACCCTCACCTCGGAGCTGCCCGGCAATGTGATGTCGCTGTCGCTGGACCCCACCAACATCACGCTCGAGGCGGAACACTTTCCCGATGTCGACCGCGCCCGCTTCGCCCGCCTCAAGCCGCTCATCTGGTTCTGGAAGATGTTCGATCGCTCCGCCATCGGCCTCAACCACTGGCTGGGCCTGCGCGTTCGGGCCATGCTGGGCCGCCATATCTTCGAACAACTCGGCGCCGGCGTGCGCATCTTCCACGGCGTGGACATCACTTACGGCTATAACCTTTCCATCGAGGATGGCGCGATCATTCGCCAATGCGCGCTGCTCAACGATCGCGGCGGCATCCACATCGGCAAGAATGCCGTGGTCGGCTCCTATGTGCGCATCTTCTCGCACGCCCACCAACCCGGCACGCAAAAAGGAGTGCGCCTCCAGCCCACCACCATCGGAGCCGGCGCGCGCATCGGCAGCCACGAGATCATCCTCGCCGGCCAGCACGTGCCCGAGGCAGCGATCGTGGGCTCTTTCCCCGCCGACAGCCTCTGAGTCGAGCGGGCCTTCCGCTGCCCCCTGCATGCTACCCTGATTCTTCATACACGTGGAGAATCGCGTTTGCAGTCCAGTGCCTTCCTGATCGCCGTCTTCGAGTTCGTTCTGCTCCTGTTTTCGCTCAGTTTTCACGAGTGCGCGCATGCCTGGATGGCCTCGCGCCTCGGCGATCAGACCGCGCGCCTCCAGGGCCGCATCACCCTCAACCCCGCTTACCACGTCGATCCCATCGGCACCCTGCTCTTTCCGGCGCTGATCATCTTCGGACCGTTCTTCGGCTTCACCTTCTTCAGCGGCTATCTCATCGGCTGGGCCAAGCCTACGCCGGTCATTACGCGCAACTTCCGCAAGATCGTTCGCGATGACAACCTGACCACTCTGGCCGGGCCGGTCTCGAACCTCATCCTCGTGGCCGTCGCCGCTGCCGTACTGGCGGTCATGGCCATCGCGCTGCCGGGGGGCAACCTCATCGTGCAGGCCTCGCTGATGGCTGCTTTCAATCCCGCGGCGGCGCCGCTCAGTCATCCCGTGGCCATCATCTGCTCGCTGGCCATCCTCATCAATCTCTCGCTGTTCTACTTCAACCTGCTGCCCATTCCCCCGCTCGACGGCAGCCGCGTGCTGCGCAACTTTCTGCCCTACAGCGCGGTGCAGTTGTACGACCGCATCAACATCTGGATGGCCTACATCCTGATGATCTTCGTGGGCGGGTTCCTGCTGCGCCTGCTGCTGTGGCCCACCCTGGGCATGATCTACTCCATCCTCGCCCGCTTCTAGCGCAATCGCCGCGCAAGGCATTGGCAGCGCCGCCCGCCAGCCCCATGCTGTGCTCCTCACGGCTAAGCTGAAGGAATGGAGGTGCGATGAACCCCGAGTCCAACCCCGCCGCCCGCCAGCATGCCCGCACCGGGCCGGCTGGACCGCAACTGCCCGAGCCCAGCTACGCCGAGCGCGTACGCACGCTGCTCTCCGAATCCACTACCGGAACCCTGTCGACGATGTCGCGCAAGCGCGAAGGCTTCCCGTTCGGTTCGCTGATGCCCTATGCGCTCGACGCGGAAGGGCGGCCGCTGTTCCTGATCAGCAGCATGGCGATGCACACCCAGAACTTGAAGGCCGATCCGCGCGCCAGCCTGTTTGTGGCACAGGCGGCCGCGGGCGAAGACCCGCTGGGCGCCGCGCGGGCCACGCTGGTGGGTGAGGCCCGGACAGTGGCGGAGAGCGAAATCCCCGCCGCGCGCGAAAGCTATCTGGCGGCGCATCCGAACAGCAAGTACTGGGTCGATTTTGCCGATTTCAGCTTCTTCCGGCTGGAAGTCTTGGAGGTCTATTACGTGGGCGGCTTCGGGGTGATGGGCTGGGTCGAAGCCGGGGACTACGGCGAGGCCTCGCCCGATCCGCTGGCGCCCTCGGCGGCGGGCATTCTGGCGCACATGAACGCCGACCACACGGATGCCATGATCCTGCTGGCGCGCGCACATGCGGGATTGGAGGCGAGCGAGGCGGCGATGACGGCAGTGGACCGCCTGGGCTTCCACCTGCGTCTCAAGACGGCGGAGGGCATGAAGGGCGTGCGCATCAACTTTCCCGCCGAGGTGCGCAGTCCGCAGGAGACCCGCAAAGCTCTGGTGGAGATGGTGCGGCAGGCAAAGGGCGGCGATTGACCGGACCAGGAGGTTCGCAGGGCAGGCGATTCGGGATGCCGGCGCTCCATCCGCCTCACACCTCTACCGGCAGATCGGCGGAGAGAATCTTCATCGGCGTGAGCCCGCTCTGGCGCAGGGCGCGCAGGCTGAGCGCGTCGTGGCGCTTGGCCAGGCGGCGGCCGTTATGGTCCACTACCAAGCGGCAGTGGAACCAGGCTGGATCGCTGTAGCCGAGGGCGCGGTTGAGCAGGATCTGGCGCGCAGTGGACTTGAGCAGGTCGGCGCCGCGGACCACTTCGGTGATGCGCATCTCCGCATCGTCCACCACGCAGGCGAGTTGATAGCTGGGCACGCCGTCGCGCCGCCAGACGAGAAAGTCGCCGAAGTCCTGGCCGGCCACGAAGCGCTGCGGGCCCAGGTTCAGGTCGTCGAACTCGACCACCGCGCCGTCGGGCACGCGGAAGCGCCAGTTGCCGCCCTCGGGCGATTCGAAATCGATAGATGTAGGTCCGGGAAGCTGCGGGGTGTAGCCCTGGAGGTGCCGGCAGGTGCCGGGGTAAATGGGCTCATCATCGAGCGGCTCCAGCTTGCCCGGTTGCTGCCCTAGCCGCTCGTGGGGCGCGGAGAGCGCAGCTTCAAGATCTTTGCGCGAGCAGCGGCAGGGGAAGAGATGGCCGCCGCGCAGCAGTTTGCGCCAGGCAGCCAGATAAAGATTCTTGCGCTTGCTCTGCACGTAGGGCGCGTAGGGACCGCCCCGGTCGGGGCCCTCCTGCCAGCGGATGCCGAGCCAGCGCAGGTCTTCCATGGCGGCTTCGGCGTAGGACTGTTTGCTGCGGTCCGGGTCCAGGTCTTCCATGCGCATGACCAGCGTGCCGCCGGCGTCGCGGGCGCGCTGCCAGGCCGTCCAGAAGGTGCGCGCGTGGCCCACGTGCAGGAAGCCGGTGGGTGAGGGCGCGAGCCGGCCGCGGTAGTTCGAGGTCGGCGTGGGGACGAGCGTGGCCATGGCTGCCTTCAGTCTATTCAGACGCGAAAGGCCGGGATATGGCGGGTTTGGTACCCGAAAGAGCGGGGACGATGAGGGCGCAGGGAAAGAGGAACGTGGGCCGCGAGTCTCGCAACAGGAGGCCGGTGATGCCTGTTCCGGGCCGCTCCAGCCTGGAACTTTTACTCGGAGGGTCCTTCCACCAGTTTGAGGTTCGCCTTGCCTTTGCTGTGCGGCACAAAGCGTTTGGCTCGGGCGGCGATGGTGAGTTCCTCGCGGCTGAGGATGGCGCCGATCTGGTTACGGGCGTGCTGCGACCAGGGACCCGAGTTATCGATGCGCGCGTAGGCTTGCCAGTGGCGCAGCGCGGCGCGGGGGTGGCCCATGCGCTCGTAGGCCAGCGCCAGGTTGTAATGGGCGTCGGCGTAGCGGGGCGAGAGGGAGATGGCCTTTTGATAGGCGGCGATGGACTCGTCCAGATGGCCCATCTCGTCGAGCACGTTGCCCAGGTCGAAGTAGGCAAGCACGTAGCCGGGATCGGCCTCCGTGGCCTGCCTGTAGAGGGCTTCGGCGCGGTCGAACTGGCGCTGGTGGAAGTACAGGGTGCCGAGGTTAATGGCGGCGGCGGCGAACTGCGGGTCGGCGGCCACAATCTCTTCGTAAATATCGATGGCGCGCTGCTTGTCGCCGGTCTCCTCGGCTTCCACGGCGGCCTGGAAGCGGGCCTGGATGCCGTACTGCGCGCCGGCTCCGCGGGGGCGCAGGGGCGCCGGCTCGGATGCCGCGGCGCGGCCGCTCTCGGCGGCGTCGAAGTCGAAGAGAAGCTGACGGCGAACCGGATCGACCATCGCGCCGTGGTGGCGGAAGGCAATGCGCGCGCCGGTGCGGACGATGCGGGCTTCGAGCAGCGGATTGGAGAGCCCGGCCACGGCCTTCATGGCCAGGATGGAATCGCGGATCGAGGCGGCAGGCACGGCCTCGGCGCGCAGGACGCGCAGCGTACGCAACTGACCAAGATCCTGGAAGGTGTAGCTCTGCTGCTGCGGAATCAGACCGGCACGCTCCCAGCCCTGCAATTGGCGAGCGCTGATCTGGAGGATGCGCAAGACGTCGCGACGGCTGTAGTGGTTCACTTCCAGCTCTCCCATCGGCGGTGCTGCGGCTCGGTTTGGCATCAGTTGGGGAAACGCTCTCGCCCCGATTATGCCAAGAGTCCGCGTGGATAACACGTCCGGAACCTGGAAAGGCAAGAAAAAAAGAGTGGATAACCGGTGCGCTCTCGGATTCGCGCGGCTATGCCCCGTTCAGGGGATGAGGAAATCCTGCGCGCCAAGGATAGAATTTGAGACAACTTGAAAGCAGGCGACCTTGAGAGCATCGATTGCCCATTGAAATGG
>DAIDLI010000139.1 GCA_027449545.1 Acidobacteriaceae bacterium
TCGGCTTTGGCTCCGGCGGCTTGGGCTGCTCCACGGCGATCTTAGGCGCCTCCAGTTTGATCTGCGGCGGCGGAGGCGGAGGCGGGGTCTTGGGCACCACCACCGGCTTCACCTTCATGGGCGGGGGCGGGGTGGTCGGAGCAAACAGCTCCGTCATCTCGTAATGCTGCTGAATCACCCGCCGCGCGGTCATTCCAATGATCAAAATGGTGGCCAGAATGGCGAGGTTAATCGCCGAACTCGTCAGAAACGACGCGGTCCGGCCCTCCGGTTCCGGAAGCAGACCGAACGTGGGGATATCGCTCTTCGGCATCTCTTCAGTCCTCGATTCGAGCCGCAGAAACGGCGCAGGGATTCAACATGATCAGATCAAATGTCGCTGCAATCGGCATGCCAAATGCTCACCGCGTGCAGCTTTCCTCTCATCCAGACCGGCGGGGGAAGAAAATGCACCCTGGGACACCGCTCCGCAGAGCTGGCACCCAGCATACAAAACCCGCCACTCAATTGTTCTCTCTTGCCCAGCCTGGGGGAAAGTCCATCTTTTGATTCCAACTTCTACTATCGGCAACAGGCCTCAGGACCAATCCTCAGGCGACCACCATGGCCCGTTACCTTCCATCCCTGCCCCAGAGAAAGCGACCGCAGGGGTGCAGAGGTTGGAGTCCAACAACTCCTCGGACAGCGGGATCGGCAAAATCTTCCTTCTGGGCAGTAAATCTTTCTAGAGCCGCATCGAACTGGGGAGCGAGCATTTGCCTACTGCAACCCGGCCTCTTCGCGTGCCAGTCTGCCCGGCTTCGGCCGGTTTGTCTCCACTGTTATAGACTCAGGTTACCCGAAAGTGGGCTGGAAAGGACAGGGCTTTTGTGAGAATTTTTGTGACCGGCGGTGCCGGCTACATCGGCGGCACGGTGGCCGGGGTACTGTTGCAGAACGGGCATAAAGTCACTGTTTTCGATAACTTCTGCCACTCCCAGCGAGGGATGGTCCCGCCCGGTGTTGATTTCATCGAAGGCGAATTAAGCGACCGCTCTCTGTTGGAACGCACCTTCACCTCCGCGCGCGATGCCGGCAGCCCCTTCGACGGCGTTCTCCACTTCGCCGCCCTGATCGAAGCGGGCGAATCAATGGTGAAACCGGAGCTCTACTTCCGCAACAACACCGCCTCGACCCTGTCGCTCCTCGAAGCGATGCTCGCCTGCGGCCCGAAACGCCTGGTCTTCTCCTCCACGGCCGCCGTCTATGGAGAGCCGGAAACGGTCCCCATCCGCGAAGACGCAAAGCTGGAGCCCACCAACGCCTACGGTCATTCCAAGCTGCTGGTTGAGCAGATGCTCACCTGGCTCAATCGCATTCACGGCCTCCGCTACGCCTCGCTGCGCTACTTCAACGTGGCCGGCGCGCCTGAAGGCCCAGGCGGCGTCACCCGCGGCGAAGCCCACGAGCCGGAATCCCATCTCATCCCGCTCGTCCTCGACGTCGCTCTCGGCCGCCGCAAATCCATCAAGATCTTCGGCGACGACTACCCGACCGCCGACGGCACCTGCATCCGCGACTACATCCACGTCTCCGATCTGGCCGATGCGCATGTCCTCGCGCTGCATGCGCTCGACAAGCGCGACCGCCTGATCTATAACCTGGGCAACGGCCAGGGCTTCAGCGTGCGCGAGGTGATCGAATCCGCACGCCGCGTCACCGGCCATCCCATACCTGCCGAACTCCAGCCGCGGCGTCCCGGGGATCCTGCGGTGCTCGTGGCCAGCTCGGAAAACGCCATCCGCGAATTGGGCTGGAAGCCCCGCTACAGGCAACTCGACGACATCATCCGCACCGCCTGGGAGTGGCACCGCAAGCGCTACCAGTAAGCCTCCATGCACCGGCCTCAGATCCAGCCATCTCAAAGCCAGTAGCGCCGACGTCGAGGTCGACTGTCGTGTGGGCCTCCGGGCCCACACCTTTCGCCATCCAAACCCGACCCCACACATAGCCCGGCACCCCAATCCCCTCCTTCCCTCGGTGCGATAGACTCCAGGCAGTTCTTCTCCCTACGCCCTGGAGCGGCAATGAAACTCATTCTTCTTTTCCTGGCGGCTACGCTCTCCGTCGCCTCCGCGCAGGCGCCTACAACAGGGCCCCAGGCGAGCGAACAAGCGGTCTCCACGCCGGCAGCCACGCTCCGTTACATCCACGCCTCCTGGGACGTGCTGACCCGCTCGATGAGCGACTGCAACTCGCTCGTGGACCCCAAGGTGCGCACCCTGCCGGTGCTCTACCTGCCCTACGGCTTCCCCGAGCCCGCCGCCGTCGCCGCTGCCCAGCGCAAGTGCCACGTTCGCGTGCTGCATCTTCCCCGCCCCATCGGCAAGATCGGGGATCTCCAGCCGCAAGACCTTGATGCCGAGGGGCTGCTCTACCTTCCTCATCCCTACATCGTTCCCGGCGGCCGCTTCAACGAGATGTACGGCTGGGACTCCTACTTCATCCTCCTGGGCCTGGAGGCCGACCACCGCGCCCGCCTGGCCAGGGGCATCGTCGATAACTTCCTCTTCGAAATCGAGAACTACGGCGGCGTCCTCAACGCCAACCGCACCTATTACCTCACCCGCTCGCAGCCGCCCTTTCTGACCTCGATGATTCGGGCGGTGATTGAGAATCCGCGCAGCTTTCCCGATACCGTAGCCGGACGCACCGCCGCCCAGGAGTGGCTGGAGCGCGCCTACACGCTGGCCGAAAAAGATTACTCCACCTGGACCCGCCCCGAGCATCGCGCCGGCAACACGCGCCTGGCGCGCTTCTGGGACTACGGCTCCGGCCCCGTGCCGGAGATGGCCGACGCCAGCCACTACTACCCCGACGTGATCCGCTCGCTCCTCCAGCACCCCAGCCCCGAGGCCGCCGGCTTCCTGGTCAAAGGCTCGGAGCACCCCGAGGCCCCCGAGGCTGCGCGCCTCAAGCACACCAGTTGCGACGTGCACGCCAGCGTCGTCTGCATGCGCGCCTGGTATGGGGGCTACCGCCTCAGCAAGGCGTTTTACCAGGGCGACCGCGCCATGCGCGAGTCCGGCTTCGATACCAGCGACCGCTTCGGCCCCTTCAGCGGCGCCACCGAAAACTATGCGCCGGTGGGCCTCAATTCCCTGCTCTACCGCTACGAGCGCGACCTGGAGCACTTCGCCTATCTGCTGGGCAAAGGCCGCGAGGCGCAGCTCTGGGATCGCCGCGCCCAGGCCCGCAACTACGCCATCCATCGTTATCTGTGGCGCGCCAGGGAAGGCGTCTTCGCAGACTGGGATTTCGTGCACGCGAGGCCCTCGCACTACGCCTTCATCACCTCGCTCTACCCGCTCTGGGCCGGCGTGGCATCGCGCAAGGAGGCCAAGTCCATCGAAACCAAGCTGGACCTCTTTGAGCGCCCCGGCGGCCTGGCCACCAGCACCCGCGACACCGGGCTGCAATGGGACTATCCCTACGGCTGGGCGCCCACCAACTGGATCGCCGTCGCCGGCCTCGATGCCACCGGCTACCGCAGCGACGCGGGCCGCATCGCCGCCCACTGGAACCACACCATCGATCGCGCCTTCGCCCAGACCGGCACCATCCGCGAGAAGTACAACGTGGTGACCGGCAACGCCGACGTGGTCGTCACCACCGGCTACAAGCAGAACGTCATCGGCTTCGGCTGGACCAACGGCGTCTACCTCAAGATGCGCCAGATCGTGCACGAAGAAGCCGCCCGCGCCGCTTTTGGCCACGCATTGCAGCCGCCGCAAACCGCCGCTCGGCAGTAGTTGCAGGGGCCCACTTGGAGATCTTCTCGGCAGCCCACCGACCAACTGGCGCGCAGGGGCCCGGGTGCGGCGCCGCATGCGCCGATTTTGAAACCCGGGAGTTGAGCCGCTAAACTTTGGTTCAGCATGATCAAAGACCGCGATAACGGCCCGGAACGATTGGTGAGCGCGGCACGCGCCGAAGAAGAGCAGAATTTCGAGCTGAAGCTGCGGCCGCGCTGGCTGCGCGAGTTCATCGGCCAGTCCAAAGTCAAGGAACAGCTCTCCATCGCCCTCGAAGCCGCCAAGTCCCGCGGCGAGGCCCTCGATCACGTGCTCCTCTCCGGCCCGCCCGGACTGGGCAAGACTACCCTGGCCACCATCATCGCCAACGAGCTCGACGTCGGTTTCCAGCAGACCTCCGGACCGGCCCTCCAGATCCAGGGCGACCTCACCGCGATCCTCACCAATTTGCGCGAGCGCCAGGTGCTCTTCCTCGACGAGATTCACCGTATGCAGCCGGTACTGGAAGAGAAGCTCTACACCGCGCTCGAGGACTACAAGCTCGACATCATCATCGGGCAGGGCCCGGCGGCGCGTACGCACGTGATGGAGATCCGCCCCTTCACGTTCATTGGCGCCACCACCCGGCCCGGGCTGCTGAGCTCGCCGCTGCGCTCCCGCTTCGGCATCCTGCTGCGCCTGGAGTTCTACACCGAAGACGAGCTGCGCATCATCGTCGAGCGGTCCGCCGAGGTGCTCCAGATTCCCATTGACCCCGATGGCGCCGCCGAGATCGCCCTGCGCTCCCGCGGCACGCCGCGTATCGCCAACCGCCTGCTGCGGCGGGTGCGCGACTACGCCCAGGTGCGCGGCTCGGGCATCATCGATCGCCCCACCGCCAACGCCGCGCTGGGGATGCTCGAGGTGGACGCGCACGGCTTCGATGAGATCGATCGGCGCCTGCTGCTGACCATCATCCAGAAATACGATGGCGGCCCCGTCGGCCTGGGCACACTCGCCGCCACACTGGCCGAAGAACAGGACGCGCTTGAGGAGGTTTACGAGCCGTTCCTGATTCAGATTGGGTTTCTCGACCGCACCCCGCGCGGCCGCGTAGCCACGCGCCTGGCCTACGAGCACTTCGGCCTGGCCATGCCCGGCAGGCAGGCAGGATTGTTTTAGCTTCAGCGGAGTGTGCGGGGACTCCAGGTCCCTCGGTTCAAGAACCGGGAACAGCACAAACTCCGCTCCCAGGAGGACTCATCATGGCACTCACTGAATCGACCATGCTGGAGCTTGGAACTCACGCTCCCGATTTTGCCCTGACCGACGTGACCACCGGCAGCCAGGTTCGCCGCGACGACTTCCGCGGCAAGGCCCTGCTGGTGATGTTCATCTGCACGCATTGCCCTTATGTGAAGCACATCGAGAAGACGCTCGGCGCGCTGGGCCGCGACTATGCCGGCAAGCCGTTGGCGATCGTCGCCATCAGCTCCAATGATGCAGATGCCTATCCCGCCGACAAACCCGAGGGTCTGAAGGCACAGGCCCAGGCACAGGGTTTTTCTTTCCCCTATCTCTACGACCAGAGCCAAGCCGTGGCGCGCGCCTACAAAGCGGCGTGTACGCCCGATCTCTATCTCTTCGACGCCAGCCATAAGCTGGTCTACCGCGGCCAGTACGATTCCAGCCGCCCCGGCAACGGCGTACCGGTCACCGGCGAAGACCTGCGCGCGGCCATGGATGCGGTTCTGGCAGGCAAGCCGGTTTCCAAGGATCAGCGCCCTTCGATCGGCTGCAACATCAAGTGGCGGGGCTAGAGGGGCTAGCGAAGTTAGCGGTGTTAGCCCGCCTGCCGGGTGCCGGGTGCCCCAGGTCCCCCGCTTTTGGGGACCTGGGAAAGCACAATTCTACGGGCGCGCAAGCACCGTCTGCCGCACCGCAGGTGCCGGGTGTCCCAGATCTCGCTTCTGAGACCTGGTAGACCACCATCCTTCAGCAAACGACGCCCTTCAGGTAATTCCGGAACTTCTCCGCAAACTCCGGCCGCTTCAGCGCAAACTCCACCGTCGCCTGCAACATGCCAAACTTGTCGCCGGCGTCGAAGCGCTTGCCCTCAAAGCTGTAGCCGAAGACCTTTTCCTCTTTGAGCAACGCGAGGATGCCGTCGGTCAACTGAATCTCGCCGCCAGCCCCCGGCTTGGTCGTCTCCAGCAATTCGAATACACGCGGCGTCAGCACGTAGCGGCCGATGATGGCCTGGTTCGACGGCGCATCTTCGAGCTTCGGCTTCTCCACCATGCCAGTGCAGTTGTAGATGCGCGGATTGCTTTTATCCGCGGAGCCCGCGAGCACGCCGTAGGCGCTGATCCCCGGCCCATCGATGGTCATGGTGGCCAGGACCGAGCCCTGCTTCTCGTTGAAGACATCTATCATCTGCTTCAGGCAGGGTGTTGCTGCATCGATCACGTCGTCAGGCAGAATCACCGCGAACGGCTCATCGCCCACCAGGTCCTTGGCGCAGAGCACCGCATGGCCCAGCCCCAGCGGCTCCTTCTGGCGCACGTAGCTGACCCGCGCCATGTGCGCCACCTTGCGCGATATCTCCAGCAGTTCCTTCTTACCGCGGCGTTCCAGCGTGGCATCCAGCTCATAGCTCAGGTCGAAGTGATCTTCCATGGCGCTCTTGCCGCGCCCGGTCACGATGATGATGTGCTCGATGCCCGAGGCCAGCGCCTCTTCCACGCCGTACTGGATGATGGGTTTGTCGACCAGCGCCAGCATTTCCTTGGGAATCACTTTGGTAGCTGGCAGAAAACGGGTGCCCAGGCCTCCGGCCGGGAAAACTGCCTTCCGTACCCGATTGCTCATTCTTTCTCCCTTGTACTGTAGATAGCACCGGACGGGGGATCTCGGTGCGCTGCTCCTGAAGCGGGCGAAACTACCCTTGTCGTACGATGCAGGAAAACAGCAAGCCGTATTCTCTCAAAGCGTAGGTGAGTTGTCGCCCAGCATCGCCTCGCGCACGATCTTCACCGGCGGAAAGCCCTGGCGCAGGAAGTCGTCGTGGAACTTCTCCAGCGAGAACTTCGCGCCCTCGCGCTTCTCCACGTCGGCGCGCAGCTTCAAGATCTCCAGCTTGCCCAGCGTGTAGTAGAGGTAGGTGGGATCGCCGGCTCCGCGCTTGGTCTCCACCACCGCCACCTCCTTCGACTGGTAGCCTTCTTTCTGGAAGAACTCCTCGGCCTGCGCCAGCGTCATGTTTCCGGTGTGCATCTCGATGCCCACCACAAAGCGCGCATCGCGCAGCAGCGCATCCTGCAACTGGCCCAGGCGCAGCAACTTCGATTCGCGCTCGTTCTTCGCTCCCACGCCCGGCTGGCCGTAGCCCTGGTCGAGCATCATCTGCTCGCAGTAGTGCGCCCAACCTTCGATGTCGGTATTCGCACCCAGGATCTTGCGCACCTTGCTCGGCGCCTGCGGCAGCCACAGGAACTGCACGTAGTGCCCCGGGTAGGTCTCATGCACCGCCGTCGAAATCACCGTGCCGATGTTGAACGAGTGCATATAGCCGTCCACCTCCGCCGGCGTCCATGTGGGATCGGGCAGCGTCACGTTGAAGTACGCCGTGGTGGAGTGCGTCTCGAACGGCCCCGGCGGATCGAGACTGGCCGTCGTGGTGGCGCGCATGAACGGCGGCGTCTCTTCCACCACCGGCTCCACGTCGGAAGGAATGGTGACGATGTGGTGGGAGCGGATGAACGCGATCAGGCTGGTAAAGGTATCGCGGAAGGTGGGGATCAACTGATCCGGCGCCGGATGGTCCTTGCCGAGTTCCAGCAGCACGGCGCGGGGATCCTTGCCCGGGTCGAGTTCCGCCGCCACCTGCTTGAACTGCGCCTGATTCCTGCGTAGGTCGGCCCAGCCAATCTGCAATAGCTTGTCGAGCGGAATATCGACCATCTCGTCGTATTCCAGCTTTTTGCGAAAGGCGTCAGCGCCGATGCGGAAATCGCCGTGCGAGCGTGGCAGCAGATCGGTCTTCAGCCAGGCGAGATAATCGGTGAGGCTGGCCACCACCGCCGCATTGCTTTTGGCAAACTCCGTCTTCAGCGCCGGATCCTGCGCGCCGGCAAAGGCCTGCGGCACGTCGTTCTGGAAGAAGCTGATGATATCCGGCAACTGTTCGATGGCAATTTGCGTAAAGATCTGCGGCGGGTTCTGGAGATTCACCCGCGCGGCAGCCAGCAGGGCCGGCATCTGCTTCTCGCGCGCGATCGCCGAGCGCAGCCGGTCGTCCACTGGCGCAAAGTTGCGCTCCATCAGCACAAACACGCCGTTGGCGCAGGTGCTGGAGTAATTGTCGGCGTTCTTCTGCCAGGGGCGGATCGTCTGGAGCGTGAGCAGTTGCGAGCGGATATTCGAAAGCACGATCTCACGATCGCTGCGCGGCACAAAATCCGCCCGTGAGTGATCGGGCTGAATCGCCTCGATGCGCCCTTCGAACTGCTTGAGCGCCGCAATCTGTTCCTCGATCGTCTTGCGCGAGTAGTCCTCAAGCTGGTTGTCGTACTGGTGGAAGCCGGTCGTGGTCGCCGTCGACGGCGCGTAGCGGAAATACACCTGATTGAAGTACTCGTCCGAGACCTTCGCGAACTGCTGCTTCCAATCTGGAGGATCGGCCTTAGCGGCGATGTTTCCCAACATGCAGACTCCTAGTGCGGCAACAGCAACAGCCTTTCTCATGTTCCCTCGCTTTGGCACCATCTTACGACGCTCAGCCCGGAATCAGGCGCTCACGGCCGAGGGCGCAAGCTGGCTCACCAGGTCGCGAATCTCCAGCAGGATCTCGTCGGGCTTGGTGGCCGTGAGCGGGAACTTGAGCACGCCCTGCGGCGTGAACTGCGCGCCGCGCTTGGCATTGCGGGCCACCAGGCGCATCAGGTGCTGGGGATCGATCGCTGCATTCTCGGCAAAGCGAATCTGCAGCTCGGCGCGCTTGCGGTCGATCTGCGCAATGCCCAGCCGCTCGCACTCCAGGCGCAGCAGCGAGGCCTCCAGCAGGTAGACGGTGGCATCCGGCGGCGCGCCGTAGCGGTCCTCCAACTCGGCGCGCACCTCGTCCACCGCGGCTTCGCTGGCCGCGCCGGCGATCTTCTTGTAGAGCCGCAGGCGCTGGTTCTCCTCGGGCACGTAACTCTCGTCGATGCGCAGCGCGATGCCCAAGTTGAGCGCAGTCGTGGGCCGCTCCTCTTCGCCTTCGCCCTTCAGCTCCTTCACCGCCGCCTCCAGCATCGAGGTATACAGCTCGAATCCCACCGCCTCGATGTGGCCGCTCTGCTCGCCGCCCAGCATATTGCCGGCTCCGCGCAGCTCCAGGTCCAGCGCGGCAATCTTGAAGCCCGCGCCCAGGTCGCTGAACTCCTTTAGCGCCGCCAGCCGCCGCCGCGCGATGTCGGTCAGCTCCGTGTCCTGCGGGATGAGGAGATATGCGTAGGCGCGGCGATTGGAGCGCCCCACGCGCCCGCGCAACTGGTAAAGTTCGCTCAGACCATGCCGGTCGGCGCGATTGATCAGAATGGTGTTCGCCAGCGGAATATCCAGGCCATTCTCGATAATCGTGGTGGCCACCAGCACATCGTACTCGTGATGCATAAAGGCCAGCATCACCCGTTCCAGCTCGCCCTCGCTCATCTGGCCGTGGCCCACGGTGATGCGCGCGGCCGGCACCAGTTCCTGAATCTTGGCGGCGATCTCGTAGATTGACTCCACGCGGTTGTGCACGAAGTAGATCTGTCCGCCGCGCTCCAGCTCCAGTTCGACCGCCGAGCGAATCAGCTTCTCATCGAACTTGGCCACTACCGTCTGAATCGCCATGCGGTCTTTGGGCGGCGTCTCGATCACGCTCATATCGCGCAAGCCCACCAGCGACATGTGCAGCGTGCGCGGAATCGGTGTAGCGCTCATGGCCAGCACATCGATCTCCTTGCGCATCTGTTTCAGTCGCTCCTTGTGGCGCACGCCGAAGCGCTGTTCCTCGTCCACGATCAGCAGGCCCAGATCCTGGAACTTGATATCTTTCGACAGCAGCCGGTGCGTGCCGATGAGAATGTCGACCTTCCCGGTCTCCACTCGCTCCACAATCTCCTTCTGCTCCTTGGCGGTGCGGAAGCGCGAGATCATCTCGATCATGATGGGGAACTGGGCAAAGCGCTTCTTGAAGGTCTCAAAGTGTTGGAAGCTCAGGACGGTGGTAGGCGTAAGCACCGCCACCTGCTTGCCGTCCTGCACGGCTTTAAAGGCTGCGCGCATCGCCACCTCCGTCTTCCCGTAACCCACGTCGCCGCACAGCAGCCGATCCATCGGCGTGGATGCTTCCATATCCACCTTGATCGCCTGGATCGCGGCGAGTTGGTCGTCGGTCTCGTTGTAGTCGAACGAGTCTTCAAATTCGCGCTGAAATTCGTTGTCTACCGAGAATGCGGTGCCCTGCGCCGTGTGGCGTTGCGCGTAAAGCTTGAGCAGCTCGCCGGCCATGTCCTGCATGGCCTTGCGCACCCGCGCCTTGGTCTTCGTCCACTGCTGCGAACCCAGCTTGTTCAACACCGGTACCGGCCCGGTATCCGTGGAGCGATACTTCTGGATCAGGTCGAGGCGCGTGAGCGGCACGTACAGCTTGGCCTGCTCGGCAAACTCCAGGATCATGAACTCGACCGCGAGCCCGTCCTGCACGATCTCTTTCAGGCCCTGGTACTGCGCGATGCCGTGCTCCACATGGACGACAAAGTCGCCAATCGTCAGGTCGCGGAAGTCGGAGACGAAGGCCGCGGTCTTGGATTTCTTGGGCGCCGGCCGCGCGGTGACGTCCGCCTCGTCGGAGAGGTCGTTGGCGCCGAACAGAATCAGCCTGGTCTCCGCAAAGCTGACGCCGGTGGCCAGCGGCGTACGCACAATCACCGGTACGCGCAGATCGCCGGCCATGTGGCTGCCCTCTTCCACCATGGTCTCCGCGGTATGCGTGATGCGGCTGCCGAGGCGATAGGGGATCTGGTACTCGCGCAGTACCGTGGCCATGCGCTCCACTTCGCCCTGATTCGGTACGGCCAGCACAATGCGCGACTCCTGCTGCATCAGCGTGCGCAACTGCTCCGTCAGCGCGGGAATCGATCCGTGGAAGCGCAGCGTGGGGCGGGTGGGAATTTCAATCTCCCCGAGCGTCGCATCCTCGTCGATCACATCCACTGCGCCCAGTTGATCGAGATCCAGGCCCATGTGCGATTGCAGGGTGGCCTGCAACACCTCCGGACGCAGGTAGATGTCCTCAGGGCGAATCAGCGATCCGATGCCGGAACGCTCGTGGCGCTGCTCGACCTTGTTCCACCAACGCTCGATCTGATTGCGCACCATCGCCGGCTCATCCACAAACAGCGCGCAATGGGGCAGCAGCGAAAACAGCGACTTCTGCGCGCCAGCCACCGGCGTGAAGAACTCCCAGCCGGGAAAGACACTCACCCCGCCCGCAGCCGCTGCCTCCTCGGCCATCTCCTGGTCGGCGGTCTCAATGCGTTCCCGGCTCAGCCGGACATTCACCGCGGCCAGCAGCCGCTCCGTGACCGGAGTCTCGGTCAGCGGCAGCAGTTGCGCCTCATCCAAGCCGCTCTGCGAGCGCTGCGTCTCCGGGTCGAACTTGCGGATGGTCTCGATCTCGTCGCCGAAGAACTCGATGCGCACCGGCCGGTCGGCCTCGGGCGAGTACACGTCCAGAATTCCGCCGCGCCGCGTGAACTGCCCTGGCATCTCCACCAGGTCCATCTGGGTGTAGCCCACGCTGGCCAGGTGGCCGGTCAGGATCTCCAGATCGACCTCCTCGCCGCGCCGCAGCGTGACCGCAAGCCCCGCATAGTAGTCGCGATCAAACAGGCGCAGAGCCGCGGCCTCCACCGGCGCAATGGCCACATCTACGGCTCCCGTAGCCAGCTTCCAGAGCGCGGCTGCGCGCTGCTCCTGCACGTCCGGGTGGGGCGAGAGGTTTTCGAAAGGGAGAACGTCGTGCGCCGGAAAGCGCACCACGCGACCGGGATCGATGGCGCCGGTCAGCTCGCAACCGGCCTTGAGCATCAGTTCCAGCGACTCGGCAGCCTTGTTGTCGGCCACCACTACGAGCACCGGCTGACGCGCCGCCCGCGCCATCAGCGGCAGGTACAGCGCGCGCGCGGTAGCAGTCAGTCCGGAAACACGTCTCCGCCCCGCATTCAGGCTCAAGTGCCTTCGTACGCGTTCAAATCCCGGCGAGTGCTCCAGTTCCGCGAAGATTTCGCGGACGAACGGGAGAATCATGCAAGCTCAAGTTTATCAGCGGAGCGACTGCCCATCGAGCGCCCGTCCAAACCCCGCGAATCGACTGAAAGACGGTTTTATCCGACAGAAAATTTCGCCGCGAGTCTTAGTGCGAAACCTGCGCCAACTGCTTCTCCCGGCGGCGCGGCTGTGTCTGCGGGCTGCGAAACCAGGAGCTCTCCGGCGAGAGGATGAGCATCACCAGAATCAGGCCGGGAACCAAGTAGACCATGGTTCCGCACACCCACATGAAAGCGCCGGCGGCCACCTGGTCATTCAGCGCGCTCAGCCCGAAGGGGCGCGGATCGATCGCGTAGCTGGGATAAAGCAGCCGCCCGGAGAAGCAGAGGAACGCGGAGATGCCTGTGTTCACCACATCCGCCAGCATCAGGTACGGAATCAGCGCCCAGCGCGATTGATTGGTACGGAACGGCCAGGGGCGGATCACCGGCCACCAGAACAGCAGGTTGGTGAAGAAGAAGCAGGCATGCTCGAAGTTGTGCCAGTTCTCCGAGGCCAGTGCGAACTCGTAGGCACGGGGAATATGCCAGCCCACGTATGCGATCGCCATGGCCAGCCACGCCACCCGCTTGCGCGTTAGGAACCGTCCGATGGCCGGCAGGGCATGGCTGGTGAACAAGGGCCGCAGCAGACGCAGAAACCACCTGGGCAAGCCGCGCAGCATCGGCACTACCGGCGCTCCCAGCAGCAGCAGCGGCGGGGCCACCGACATCAGGAAGAAGTGCTGAATCATGTGCATGAACAGCAGCGTCTCGCTGAAGGTGTCGAGAGGCGAAGCGACCGCGACAAACAACGCCAGGATACCGCTGAGGAAGCACACCAGCCGCCATCGGGGAAACAGCTCAGGACGCGTGCGCCGGATCCGGGTCCAGCCGCGGACATAGATGGCCGCGGTGAGCGCCAGTTCCGACGTCACAATCCACGGAATATCCCACTCCGTGAACAGGTCCCCGAAGGTCGGCGAACTCATCGCGGAGCGCCCTGGGCGGCGGGAATATCCTCCCCGCCCGATGCGTGCGTGCTGGTATAGACCTCGTTCACCGGATTCACCGCCGGCCGCTGATTGGGCGGATGCAGCGTATCCAGGAACGCGACCAGCGCCTCGATCTCGGCGGGCGACAGATTCTTGCCAAAGGCCGGCATATTGCCGCCGCCGGTCACTACCTTGAAGCGCAGTTCGTCGGGCGTCATGCGCGTGGCAATATCATCGAGCGCCGGGCCGCGCTGGCCGCCGAGCCCGCCAACGGCATGACAGTTGCGACACTGCTTATCCTGGAAGACATTGGCGCCCTGCCGCACCAGCGGAGAGGCCCCACGCAGGAACTTGGCCGGAATAGCATCGGCGCTCCACGCGCTCATGTGCGGGCTCCACGGCGTAACCGTGCCCAACTGCGTGAAGCTCCCCCACGCCACCGCGACAAACGAGACCACCAGCACTGCGACCGGCCGCCGGTGCCAGCTCTTCTCGCCTTCGGCTGCGTAAAACGGCAGGGCCAGCAGAATGGCGATACCGATGATCGGCGCGATCAGGATGAACGGCGTCTCCAGCGCAGGCGGCAGATAGGACAGCACCGCGTAGATCCACAGGAAGAAGAAGTCCGGCTTGGGTACCGTCTGGATGATCGAGGGATCCGGCTGCCCGCCCGGACCGAACGGCCCCATGATCAGCGCGCACACCGCCACGGCGGCGATCACCGCGCCGGAGAACACCAGGTCTTTCCAGAACGCCCCGGGCACGAACGGAATCCCGTCCTCATGCGCCAGCTTGTTGTACTCCTCCACATAGGTGGCGCGGCGTACAACCCGGCCGGGCATGGGCCACTCGTTGACGCCTAGCTTCAGCACCATCCACACGTGCGTGAGCGCGAACAGCAGCAGCAGCCCGGGAATCACAAACACGTGCAGCGTGAAGAAGCGCGAGAGCGTGGCTCCGGCAATGATCGGTCCGCCTAACAGGAGGTGGACCAGCCCGCCTCCTATGAACGGCACCCGGCCCATGATCGACGCGCCGATACCCAATCCCCAGTAGGCGTCCTGGTCGAAGCGCAGCACTTGGCCGGTGAAGGCCATTCCGAGCGTCATCAGCAGCAGAAAGACGCCCAGGATCCAGGTCAGCTCACGCGGAAACTTGTACGCGCCAAAGAGAAACACCTGGGCCATGTGGATGAGCACGATGGCCACCATGAAGTTTGAGCCCCAGCCGTGCAGCGCGCGAATGTACCAGCCCAGCGGCACCTGGTGATTCAGCACGTTGAGGCTGTCCCAGGCATGCGCGGCCGAAGGCACATAGATCAGCGCCAGCAGAATGCCGGTGATGATCTGCAAAAAAAGCAGCGTAAACGCGGCGCTCCCGAAGACATACCACCAGCTCGCGGTGTTGCGCGGCACTGGGTGCAGTGCGGCCTCTTTGACGGGCCCCTCAAGCTGCAGGCGCCGCTCGAACCAGGCGTAGATGCGCTGTCCGGTTCCATTTACCCGCGGCATGTGCAGTCTCCTTCGCCGATCTCGGGCTTCTCCAACTTGGCGCTGTTGGAGAGCGTAGGCATCTGGCCGGCATCGATATGAAGTTCGTTGGAGACGACCTTCCAGTCATACGTGAACAGGCCGCGAGTTGGGGGTCCCGAGGCGCGCGAGCCGTCCGCATAGTAGACGCCCCCGTGGCATGGGCACATGAAGAGCTGCGACTGCGGAAACCAGCGTACCGGACACCCCAAATGGGCGCAGTTGATGGCGAAAACCTGGAACTTGTCCGCTTCTTCCCGCCGCACATAGCAGGCCACGTTGTCGGTGGGGCCGTCCCATGAGCGCGTAAAGGGGTTCTTGAACAGCGCCAGACGGGTCTCGCCGGCGGGAAATGATTTCACCGCTCCCAGAGAGATCCAGGACTCATAGCTGGAATCTTTGCGCCAGGGCGCGAAGATGTAGCGCACGACCGGCACCGCCAGCGCCAGGCCGACCAGGCCGTTCAATGCAATACCAGCTTTCATCAGCAACCAGCGCCGTGAAACCACGCGGTCATCCTCGCCGCTGGTGGCGTGCCTGGCAAGCTCGTTCAGCGGGGGAATGCCCGTGGGCGTGGGCGCATCCTGATTCTGGGTGAGCCGATGTTCGTCGTTCGTCAAATCCATTACCTCGCTGGCGCTCCGGATTGCGGTTCCGCAGCGGTACCGGCAAACCCCGGCGAGGCGTTCCGCAAACCATCCAGATACGCGATGATGTCGTTGATGTCCTGGTCCGTAAGAGGCGTCGCCGGCTTGCCGTCCACCGAATCATGACGCCAGTCCGGCTGCCCGATATCCGGGCTGCCGGCAATGATCATGGTGCGCAATACCTGGTCGGAGACCAGCGCCAGATAAACCGGGTTCGTGATCTCGTCCCGCGTCTGCTTGTGGCAGATGGCGCATCGTGCCTGATAGGTCTGCGTACCGCGTTTGGCATCGCCGGTCTGGGTCTGGGCGTACGGCGGAGGCTGCGCCCCCTCCAATGCCCCGGGACGCGACCAGCGCTTCCGCATTCCCGCGATGATCGCGTTCACCTGCGCATCGGTCAGCATCCCACCGCTCGATTTGGCGAAGGCCGGCATCTGCGTCCCCGGCATGCCGCTGCCGATCCACTTACGCAAACCAGCGTCATCCACCAGCGCCAGATATTCCGGATTCGCCAAGTCCGTGGCGGGCCCGTTTGCGCCGTCGGGCCCGTGGCACGCCGCGCAATTCTGCCCGTACAGCGTGGCAAAATCCAGCACCGCGCTGGGACGCGGAACCGGCTGCGATACCTCGCCGCGTTGATAGGCATGACAGCCGCATAGAACGGCCGCGGTCGATGCCAGCAGCACTGCCGCCATCTTTCGCATCAGTGCTTCCCCCCGTCGCGCGGCGGCCCCACATCGGGCCGCGAATGCATCAGGCCCGGAGCCTCGATACCCAAGCGCGCTGCGAATGGCAGCGACTGGCCGGTGGGCACGCGCTCCTGGCGCGACACCACAATGCCCGCCGTAATGCCGAACGTAACTTGCGAAATCACAAACCAGCCCCACGCAATGCGCTCGTCGAGCGCGGGATTGATGATGCCCATGGAGGAATGCAGAATCCCGGTCCAGAGCAGCGGGGCCAGAATGCCTCCGAGCACAATCGGATGGCGCGGCACCATCGGCAGCATCGCTCCGTACAGCATCCCGACCAACAGGCAGGTAATCACATGGATGGCCAGTGCCACGAGCAGACCCTGCCAGTGGAAGGCCGCAATATCGGCCACCGACGGGTTGCGCCAGTGAATCACCCCCGCGCCGCCCAGCAGGTTCACCGGATACCAGATGCTATGGTGCGCGATCCAGCCGTAGATCAGCGCCGGAATGATCATGGCGATACCGCCTGCAATGCCGCCCTTGATGCCGCTGACCACTGGATACGTCTCCACCGGAAGGTGGGCGCGATGCCGCGGATGCACCTGAATGCGCTCTACCAGCGCCCGGTGCGAGGTGATGATAATCGGCTGATCGAGAATCTCCACTTCCTCGTGCTTCTCGTGCGGCAGCACGTCGCAAAACCAGCCAACGCACCCGGCCACAATCAGCACTCCGCCCAGAATCCCGATCCCCCAACTGGTCAGCAGGCCCGCAACGGCCATGGTGCAGCCAAAGGCCAGCACGATGGGCCACGCGGTCGGTTCCGGCATGGCGATGTGCTGGCCCACCATTCCTTTCGGTTCGAGATGGATTTGCTCGGACATCCGCGTTCTACCTTCCCACCAGATAAACAACCGTGAAAACCACCACCCACACCGCGTCGACAAAGTGCCAGTAAAGGGCGAACACCTGAACGCGATGCGCATGCTCCTGCCGCACTTTGCCCAGCAGCGTGAAGATCATGATGGTGGTGAGCCCCACCAGGCCCACCACCACGTGCGTGGCGTGCAGGCCCACCAGGGAATAAAAGGTGGTCCCGAATAAATTGGTGCTGATGGTCAGGCCGTCGCGATAGATCAGCGCGTACCACTCGAGGGCCGTCCCGGTAATGAACTCCAGGCCCAGCAGGATGGTCAATCCCCACAGTGCACCGAACTTGCGGATCTCTCCGCGCTCAATGGCACGCTCCGCCAGCCAGATGGTAAGGCTGCTCGAAAGCAGGCACACGGTGTTGAACACCGGCACATCAAGAATGCTCGGCGTGGGACCGGACAGGTTGTGGCCCAGGTAAAAAATGTAGGCCGCAAGAAAGATCCCGAAGATCCCGCACTCACCGATGATTAGAGACAGCATGGCAACCTTGCCCTTGGAGGGCATCTGCCAGCTTTCGTCCGTAAATAAAGGAACCGTGCTCATGGCTCGTACTTCCAATCCGGATCTTGAGGATGCTTGATGTCCCAAAGCGGCCGGCGGCTGCGCACCTCCGGCTCTGTGGCGAAGTTATACACCGGCGGCGGCGAAGGCGTGGCCCACTCCAGCGTCCATGCATCCCACGGGTCGCTGCCCGCCTCTTCGCCGTAAAAATACGAGTAGACGAGATTCCACGCGAAGATCAACACGCCGATCGTCTGGATAAACGCGCCGATCGAGATCACCATGTTCAGGGTGTTCCAGCCGCGATCCGCCTCGTAGGTATAGATCGAGCGGGGCATGCCCAGGAAGCCCACAAAGTGCATGGTGTCGAAGGTCATGTGGAAACCGATCACAAAGACCCAGAAGTGCCACTTGCCCAGCGTCTCGCTCAAGCGGCGGCCCATCGCCTTGGGATACCAGTAATAAACAGCCGCAAAGATGCACATCACAATCGCGCCCACCAGCACGTAGTGGAAGTGCGCGATCAGGAAGTAGGAGTTATGCAACTGCCAGTCCCATGGCGCCGCAGCCAGCATGATGCCGGTCAGTCCAGCGATCAGGAATTGGAACAGGAACCCGATGCAAAACAGCATGGGCGTGGCAAAGCGAATGCTGCCACCCCACATCGTCGCCAGCCAGTTGAACATCTTGATGCCGGTAAAGATCCCCACCACCATCGTGGAAAGAACAAAGAACGAGTTGCCGGCCGCGCTCATACCCACGGTGAACATGTGGTGCGCCCATACGGCCAGGCTCGTGAAGCCAATGCCGACCGAAGCTGCGACCATGGCCGGATAGCCAAAGATCGCCTTGCGGGAAAACACCGGAATCACTTCATTGGCTACCGCGAACGCCGGCAGCACCAGCACGTACACTTCGGGATGTCCGAACACCCAGAAGAAGTGAATCCACAGCAGCGGCGAACCACCCGCCTGCGCATCGAAGAAGTGGGCGCCGGCATAGCGGTCAAGCAGCAGCATCACCTGCGCCGCCGTCAGCGGCGTAATGGTGACCAGGGTAAGCCCGCTGACCACCAGCAGTAGCCAGGTGAACAGTGGCATACGCATCAGCGTCATGCCCCGGCAGCGCATCGAGAGCGTTGTGGCGATGATATTGATCGCCGTGCCCAGCGTACCGAAGCCGCTCAGGATCAGGGCCGCCGCCCAGTAGTCGATGCTGTGTCCGGGACTGAAGGAGCGCAGCGTGAGCGGCGCATAGGCGAACCAGCCCGCATCGGGCGCGTTGCCCATGCCGTACAGGCCGAAGCCTCCGATGAAGCTGTAGTAGAGCAGGAATCCGCCAAACGCCGTCAGCCAGAAGCTGAACGCGTTCAGCCGCGGAAAGGCCATGTCGCGCGCGCCGATCTGAAGCGGCACGATGTAATTGGCGAGCCCGAAGAGAATCGGCATGCCTACCAGGAACACCATGGTGGTGCCGTGCATGGTAAACAGCTCGTTGTACATCTCCGGCGAGATGGCGTGATTGTTGGGAATCGCCAGCTGAATGCGGATCAGCATCGCCTCGGCGCCAGCCACCATCATGAAAAAGAGCGAGTAGACGATGTACATGATGCCGATCTTCTTGTGATCGACCGTGGTCACCCAGCTATGCAGCCACTCCAGAAACGTGCCCCGCGTGGGGTACGCAACCTCCAGAGGGCCCGCGATCGGTACAGGTTGATCCGCCATTCCGTTTCTTTCCTTAGTGCAATGTGGTGAGGTAGGCAACCAGATCGTCGATCTGCTGGTCGCTGAGCTGCATCGCCGGCATCAACGCTCCGTCTTTGAAGTTGGCCGGATTCTCAATCCACTTGTGCAGGTCTTCGGGAGTGTTCAGCGCCGCGCCGGCGGCGATCGTGGACCGGCTCATCAAGTGCGTCAGATCCGGCCCAAACGTGCCCTTGGCCGCCGTGCCTCTCACCGTGTGACAGTTCATACAGGCTTCGGTCTCGAACAGATGCCGCCCCGCCGCCACCTTCGGATCCTCGACCCCCGCCTTCTGCTGGTTCGCTACCCACGCCTGGAACTGCTCCGGCGTATCCACATACACGCGGATCAGCATCTTGGCATGCTCCACCCCGCAAAACTGGGCGCACTGGCCCACGTACATGCCCGTGGCCGTCGGCTGATACCACATCTCATTGGGATGGTTGGGAATCAGGTCCGTCTTCCCGCCAAGCTGCGGCACCCAGAAGCTATGATCAACGTCCGCCGACAGCAGCCGCAGATAAGTCGCCTGCGGATGCTGCTTGCTGCTCACCGGTATGTGCAGTTCGTTGGCCGTCACAATGCCCAGTTGGGGATACCGAAACTCCCACCAGAACTGGTGGCCGATGACCGTCACATTGAGGGCCGACTTGGGCTCCGGAGCATCCTGAATGGCAAAGATGATGCGCGCAGTAGTCAGAAACAACACCGCCACGATCAGCACCGGTATGATGGTCCAGGCCAACTCCACCTGCACGCTGCCGTAAACCTGCGGCGGCTCGCTCTCTTCCTCGCCCGCGCGCGCCCGATACTTGATCATCACGTAGACCAAAAGGCTGGCCACTGACACAAAGATGGCGCCGGTGATGGCTAGGACAAAGAACGAAAAGCTATAAATCTCGTGTGCTGGCGTGGACGCCGGCGCAAATATGCTGGGCGTGGCTTGCGGACCATCGCAATAACCGCGCGTGATGGCCATGAGCCAGAAGAAGGCCAAAGCCAGCATATACCGAATTGGGGAATAACCCGGCTGTTGCTGCATGTGTCTTGAACTGCAGGTTGAGAGACAGCGTGGTATGCTTGGAGCCCGTACAAATGGGCCCATTCTGCGGCGCGGGGGAACAACTTTCGCAGAGCGCCGCTTGATTCATTATAGGCCAATTGCGCTCTCAGGAGGAGCGCCGAACAGGCAATCGCACATGGCATGTTCACCATGTGCGATAGAGCGCGCCACGGTTTCGCATTGCGGGTTCGACCGCTCAGAGCCCGCGCCCTGCTGTTCCACTTTGGGAATCGCGCCATGCATCCCCACCCTACAGTTGGATCATCCAAGACCGTAGTGTCGCTGAGCCAAGAGCAAGCTTTCCATGCGACGAATCCCCTGGTCCACATATCGAGTGCAGTTGCATGCGGGCTTCACCTTTGAGCATGCGCGCGCCATCGCTGGCTATTTGCAGCGCCTCGGCATCTCCCATGTCTACAGCTCGCCGTACCTTCAGGCCGCTCCCGGCAGCATGCACGGCTACAACGTCGTCGATCACGAAAAGGTGAACGTCGAGCTTGGCGGCGAAGAGGGCCTCCTCCGCTTCAACACGAGGCTTAAGGAACTCGGCCTGGGACAGGTCCTCGATATCGTTCCCAACCACATGGCCACCGGCCCCCAGAACCGTTACTGGTGGGACGTGCTCGAGAATGGGCACTCCAGCCCCTATGCAACCTGGTTCGACATCGACTGGCACTCCGCCGAAGTCCGCCTCCAGAACAAGGTCCTCATTCCCGTGCTCGGCGATCAATATGGGCGCGAGCTCAGCGCCGGACGCATCCAGGTGATTCAGGATGGCGGTCATTTCCAGGTCACCTACTTCAACAACCGCTTCCCAGTGGCGCCGCGCTCCCTGGCCGGCCCGCTCGTCCGCGCGGCCGAAGATGCCGGCAACGCCACCCTCAGCTTCATCGCCGACAGCCTGGCGCGCCTGCCCGCGCCCGAATCCACCGACAGCGACACCGTCGCGCTCCGCCATCGCGATAAGAAGGTCATCTACGCACTCCTCCACCGCCTATGCGAAGAGCATCCTGAAGTACCCGGCGCTATCGAGCGAACCTTCGCCGCGCTGAATCGCGATTTCGACGCGCTCGACGAATTTCTCAACCTCCAGAACTACCGCCTCGCCTACTGGCGCACCGCCGATCAGGAACTCGGCTATCGCAGGTTCTTCGACATCAATACCCTCATCGGATTGCGCGTGGAGCGCGCTCACGTCTTCGCCGCCACCCATAGCCGCATCCTGGGATGGCTGAAGAACGGCGACCTCGACGGCGTGCGCGTCGATCATCCCGACGGTTTACGCGATCCCCAGCAATACTTCGAGCGCCTGCGCGAACGCGCCCCCGACGCCTGGATCGTGGGGGAAAAAATTCTCCAACCCGGCGAATCGCTGCGCCCCACCTGGCCTATCGAAGGCACCACCGGCTACGACTTCCTAAATGCCTGCAACAGCGTTCTTAACTTCGGCGAAGGCTTACAGGAACTCACACCGGTCTACAGCAGCTTGACCGGCGAACCAACGGACTTCGACTTACTCGCCCACGACAAGCGTCTCAGCATCGAGCAGGAGGTTTTGGGCAGCGACGTCAATCGCCTCGCCAACCTCTTCGTGGAGATCTGCGAAAACAATCGCGACCGCCGCGACTACACCCGCGCCGAGATTCGCCGCGCTCTGCGCGAAGTGGCCGCCGGCATGCCCATCTACCGAACCTACGTTGTTCCCGAGCGCGATCAGATCACCGACGAGGATCGCGCCGCCATCGAGCACGCTGTGGCTGAGGCCAAAAAGCACCGCACCGACCTCGATCCCGCCCTCATCGACTTCATCGGCGAGGTGCTGGCACTGCGCGCCCGCGGCGGCCGCGAAAGCGAATTCCTGCTGCGCTTCCAGCAGTTCACCTCACCGGTAATGGCCAAGGGCGTGGAAGACACCGCCCTCTACTGCTACAACCGCATGATCGGCCTGAACGAGGTCGGCAGCGCTCCCGAGCGCAATGGGAGCAGCCTCGAGGAGTTCCACTCTTTCCTCGAACAGCGCCAGCGCCTGCATCCCTTCACCATGACCAGCCTCACCACCCATGACACCAAGCGCGGCGAAGACGTGCGCGCGCGCCTGGCTGTGCTCAGCGAGATTCCCTCCCGCTGGCGTTCTACGGTGGCCCGCTGGATGCGCATGAACGAGCAGTTCAAAACCGCAAAGCTGCCCGACCGCAATACCGAATACTTCCTCTACCAGACCCTCGTCGGAGCGTGGCCCATCGACAGCGACCGCCTCGGCGCATATATGGAAAAAGCTGCGCGCGAAGCCAAGCAGCAAACCAGTTGGACCCAGCAGAACCAGGAGTTTGAGCAGGCCCTGCGCAGCTTCATCGAGAAGATCCTCGCCTCTCCAAGCTTCATCGCAGAGCTGGAAAGCTTCCTCGCGCAAATCATCCTGCCCGGCCGCATCAATAGCCTTGCGCAGACTCTGCTCCACTACACCGCGCCCGGCGTTCCCGACACTTACCAGGGCAGCGAGTTGTGGGACCTCCGCCTGGTGGACCCCGATAATCGCGCGCCCGTCGATTACGGCTTGCGTGAGACCATGCTGGAACAACTCGAAACCGGATTGGCGCCTGCCGAGATTCTGCGCGGCATGGACAGCGGCCTGCCCAAGCTCTGGATCATCTACAAAGCCCTGCAACTGCGCCGCGCCCACCCGGAGTGGTTCGACGCCGACGCATCCTACACCCCTCTCTATGCCGAAGGCGTCAAGAAGGATCACGTGATCGCCTATCTACGTGCCGGGCACGTGGCCACCGTCGTCTCCCGCTGGAACGTCAAGCTGGGCGCGGGATGGCTGGCCACATCAGTGAACCTGCCCAAGGGCCGCTGGACAAATCTGCTCACCGGAACCGCCGTGGAAGGCGGACGCGTGCGCGTCCAAGCGCTGCTGGAGCAGTTTCCCGTGGCCCTGTTGACCCTGGAGACCGATTGAGCATGCACCGCTTTGAAATCTGGGCCCCGAGCGCCCGCAAGCTGGCCCTCCGAATCGAAGATGTCACCGTACCCATGCTGGGCCCGGATGAGCGGGGCTGGTGGCGCGCCGAAGCCAAGGCAGAACCCGGCGCAAATTACGGCTTCCTGATCGACAACGATCCCAAAGTTTATCCCGATCCGCGCTCGCGATGGCAGCCCGAGGGCGTGCACGGCCTCTCCCGCATCTACGATCAAAACACCTTTCGCTGGTCGGATACCGGCTTCAAAGCTTCCCCGCTCGCCAGCGCCATTGTTTATGAGCTGCACATCGGCACCTTCACCCCGCAGGGCACGCTCGACGCAGCGATCGAAAAACTCGACGACCTCCGCGATCTGGGCGTCACGCATGTGGAACTGATGCCGGTGGCCGCCTTCGCCGGGCAGCACGGCTGGGGTTACGACGGCGTCGCTCTCTACGCCGTCCACCAGCCCTACGGCGGCCCCGACGCCCTCAAGCGCTTCGTCTGTGCAGCACACCAGCGCGGGCTCGCAGTGGTTCTCGACGTGGTCTACAACCACTTCGGCCCAGTCGGCAACTACACCGGCAAGTTTGGTCCTTACATCACGGACTCCCACCACACTCCGTGGGGCGGCGCGGTCAATCTCGAAGATTCAGGCGCCTATGAGGTGCGCCGCTTCTTCTGCGACAACGCACTGATGTGGCTGCGCGAGTTCCATATCGACGGCCTGCGCCTCGACGCCGTGCACGCCTTCGTCGATCGCTCCGCCATTCACTTCCTCGAGCAGCTCGCCGCTGAAGTCGAAACGCTCCAGGCGGAACTCGCCCGGCCTCTCGTGCTCATTGCCGAAAGCGACCTCAACGATCCGCGCTTCGTCACTCCCCGCGAGTGCGGCGGCCTAGGCATGGACGCGCAATGGAGCGACGACTTCCACCATGCCCTCTTCGTTGCGCTCACCGGCGAGAAGCAGGGCTACTATGCCGATTTCGGCTCGCTCGGCCAGCTTGCCAAGTCGCTGGAAAAGACCTTCGTCTACGACGGCCTTTACTCGCGCTATCGCCGCCGTATCCACGGCCGTCCGGCCGGCAATCTCTCCCAGCACCGCTTCCTGGGCTACATTCAGGATCACGACCAGGTGGGCAATCGCGCCCTCGGCGACCGCATCAGCCATATCGCCGGCATGCAGCGCGCCAGGATCGCCGCCACCATCGTGCTCCTCAGCCCCTTCGTGCCCATGCTCTTCCAGGGCGAGGAGTGGGCCGCCACCGCGCCCTTCCAGTACTTCGCCGATCACGAACCGGAGATGGCCAGGCTGGTCTCGGAGGGGCGCAAAAAAGAGTTCGCCGCCTTCGGCTGGAGGCCGGAGTCGATCCCCGATCCGGAAGATCGCGCCACCTTCCTGCGCTCCAAGCTGGATTGGAACGAACGCGGGCAAGGCCCGCATGCGGAGATGCTCGAGTGGTACCGCTCCCTGATTCATCTGCGCCGCAGCACGCCCGCGCTCAACAACGGCGAGCAGGGAAACATTCGTGTCACCTGCGACGAACGCCGGGAGATTCTCTGCTTCGAGCGCGGGGCAATCCGCCTTTGCTGCAACCTGGGCAATGCGGAGTACGCTGTCGACGCTCCCGCGGGGAGTCGCATCCTGCTCGCTTCGCCCTCCGGCGTTGCCCTTCAGAATTTAGCCGTCGTGCTGCCCAAGGACTCGGTTGTGATTCTTGAAAACTCCGGCGCTTAGAAGTGCCGGATCGTCTCTGCCGGAGGCGGTTGCGGGGCCGCCGCGGGCGGAACGCCTCGCTCGCCGCGGTCCAATTGGCTCTCCAGCGAGCGGCTCACCAGGTCGCGCGATCCCAGACCCACCGCCAGCGACAGCGTCAGCACGATCCCGCCGAACAGAATACTGAAGGCCAGATCCACAATCGCTCCGCCAATCTCCAGGTGCTCCAGGGCCATGGCCGCGGTCAGAACCAGCACCAGCCATTTCACGCCCAGCGACAGGAAGCGCGCATACTGCAATTGCGCGTTCACCGCGCCGATCAACACCGAGCGCGCCAGAAAGCGCGCGATCAGCGTGCCCACAATCAGAATCAGGATCGCGCCCACTCCGTGCGTAAGGTACGGCAGCAGCGAGAAGCTCAATGCCGTGCCCACCGCGTAAGAGGTATCGAAGGCCGACACCCCGATCAGCAGCCCCAGCAGCACGAACAACCAGAAAGTAATGCGGGCGACCAGGGCCGTGGGAGAGCTCGACGACGTCCACTCTCCGCCCCTCGCCATGCGCGCATCGAAATCGAAGGCCTTCAGCAGCCAGCGCAATACGACCGAAATTACCTTGCCGATCACCGCAAAGATCGCCAGCGCCACAAAGAACGCTAGGATGCCCGGCAGCACCGCGATCAGCAGCGAGAGCACACGATAGATGGAGACGTGGAGCGCATCCGAGATCTGGTGCCAGATCGACACGTTCTCTGAGTAGCTGGGGAATGGAATCACGATGCGACCCTGTTGCAGCATCGTTGCGGTGAAATCGATCATCATACGTACTCCTTCGAGAGCCGGGTGCACCAGATCTCGATCTTTGAGATCCGGAAACTCGAATTCGTCGCCCCGATGCTCCTGCTCTCTCTGCTGTGGCTCCTGGCAAGCTTTCGCCCGGCGTCAGGCGTTGAAGCGGTCCGGCCAGCGCCAGCGCGCCACCACGTACGGTTTCTCGGCCTCAAAAGCGGCAGCCAGCGCTTCGATATGACTTTCGGCGCTGACCCCCGAAGCCGTCAGGTTGATATGCCCGGCGACCCACCCAAGATACAGCGGAATCAATGCTCCGAGCAGATGCCCCCGGTTGATGGTGCGCTGCCGGTAGGCCACCAAAAAGTCATAGACGATCCGCGCCCACAGCGTATCGGGCATGCGGAACTCGCTCACGCTCATCGCCGACAAGCGCTTCAGCCCCAGCAGCGAATGCGGCGGCAGCACCAGAGACCAGATTTCCAGCAGGTTGCTGTAAGCGAACTTGAATGCCTCCACCATGCGCGGCACATCTGCCGCGCCATCCTTCAACGGCTCTTCGTGCAATCCGCGCCGCGCCGGGGGCGTGCGCCGTGCGCGCTGCCAGTATGCCGCCTTGGCTTCAACGTCGGCAAACAGCGATCCTGTCACCCGCGCCAGAATCGCATTGATGTCGCCGCCGATCGGCTGCGGAAGCCCGCGCGGCCCCACGTCGAACTCATCGATCGTGAATCCGGCCACCGCCGCCTCGGCCACCGGCCACAACAGCGGTTCTCCCTGATCGAGCGGAAGAGCATGCTGTCCCAGCGTGGCGAGACGCTGCGCCATCCGGATCGAAAGCCCCAGGTCCGGAGCCAGAGGGAACCGCGCTCGCGTCGCAAACAGCGCCCGCGTCAGCGGATACAGAACCGCCGAATTGATCATGCCGGCGTGCGCTGGCAACGAATAGCGCGGCACCGCCAGATCCACGCCGCCGGCCAGCACCGCATTCGCCAGCAGGCGCAGTCCACCCGCCCCCAGCGACTCCGCGCCCGGCCCCAGCATCAGCACCGCGCGCGCCTGGCTCTCCTGCCCCAGGCTGTACG